>NZ_CP090145.1:301053-602106 GCF_023008245.1 Flavobacterium sediminilitoris | reverse complement strand
GGATACGATTAGTGATGGAATTAGACGGCAATGGATACATGGAGCAAAAGGACAAATGGCATATTTTCATTTGAAAAAAGGAGCTCATATTCCAATGCATTCACATCCCAATGAACAGATTACATATATTATCGATGGGAAAGTAAAAATTAAAACATTTTATAAGGAAAAACCAGTTGAATATATTGTAAAAAAAGGACAAGTAATTATTTTTCCAGAGAATGTTCCACATGAATTTTTTGCTTTAGAAAATACCTTAGATTTAGATGTGCACGTTCCAGTTCGTCAAGATTGGCTAACAAATGAATTGCCAGATTATTTAAAAAAGAGTAAATAAAAGAGTAAATAAAAGAGTAAATAAAAGAGTATGAAAATGATGCCTAAGAACACAGCATATGTTTTGCTACGGATTACTATGGGAATCAATATTTTTTGTCATGGATTCGTTAGAATTCCTAAGCTAACGAGTTTTAGGGATTGGATGGTAAATACTTTTGTAGATAGCATGCTTCCTTCTTGGACTGTTTATTCATGGGGAACAATATTACCTTTTATAGAATTTATTATTGGATTATTTTTAATTATTGGGTTTAAGACCTATGAAACAACTATTGCTGGAGCAAGTATGATTGCAATTTTAATTTTTGGGTCATGCTTAACTGAAAATTAGGAATGGGCAGGAATACAAATGATATATGCTTTATTCTTCTATTTTCTCATCAGTAATATTGAAAACAACAAATTTGTAATTGACACAAAAAATAAATTATTATGAAAGCTATCGGATTTAAAACCTCATTACCTATAGAAAATGAGGATAGTTTTATTGAATTTGAAATAATAAAACCCAAACCAAAAGGAAAAGAAATATTAGTAAAAATTAATGCTATATCAGTAAATCCTGTTGATTTTAAAATAAGGCAGAATAGTGCAAAAGATATTGTTTTAGCAGAACCGAAAATCATTGGGTGGGATGCAGTAGGAATAGTAGAAGCAATAGGTGACGATGTATCTCTTTTTAAGGTTGGGGATGAAGTTTTTTATGCAGGAGATGTTACAAAACAAGGGAGTAATGCTACTTACCAATTAGTAGATGAACGTATTGTAGGTTTTGCTCCAAAAAACATAAGTAATACTGAAGCCGCTGCAATGCCATTAACATCTTTAACCGCTTGGGAAATACTATTTGATAGAATCAGGATTTCAAAAGAAAAAGATAAAGGGAAAAGTATTTTAATTATTGGAGGTGCTGGTGGAGTAGGCTCGGTTGCTATTCAGTTAGCTAAGAAAATAGCAGGATTGACAGTGTTAGCAACCGCTTCGAGAAACGAAACAACAGATTGGTGTAAGCAAATTGGAGCAGATCATATAGTAAATCATAAAGACTTAATGAATGATGTTCGTAAAGCAGGATTTGAACACTTAGATTATATTGTGGACTTTGTTGATACAAATGATTATTGGGATATAATGGTTGAATTAATAAAGCCACAAGGACATATTGCATCAATTACAGGTTCGTCTGAACCAATTGTACTTAATAAGTTAAAAAGCAAGAGCGTGAGTTTTTCTTGGGAATTTATGTTTACAAGATCAATGTTTCAAACAGATGATATGATTGAACAACATCATATATTAAACAAAATATCAGCTTTATTAGATAGTGAACAAATTGTTTCTACAGTAAGTCATACATTTAAAAGTTTTACTGTAGAAAATTTAAAAGAAGCACATAAGTTGTTAGAAAGTGGGAAAACAATTGGTAAAATTGTAATTGAATATTAATCCAATTGGAAACTGGAATTATTGGTCTATAAATAAACTTCAAGCTTTATTTGAGAATAATGAAATTAAAGTGTGGACAATACATTTAAAACCAGGAGATTCATTGCCTTTTTACAAGCATCAATTACGTTATTTTTAGACAGCCTTGTCAAATGGGAAGTCAAAATCGTATTATAACGATGGAAGAGTTGTTGAATTTAAAAATGAAAAAATGAAAAAAATATTTAGTAATTACAAATTAGAAGGACATACATTAAAAAATCGCTTTTTAATGGCGCCAATGACGCGTTCAAGAGCTACTCAGCCAGGTGATGTTCCAAATGTATTAATGGCAGAATATTATAAGCAAAGAAGTACAGCAGGAATTATTATTACAGAAGCAACACAAGTTTCATTACAAGGAAAAGGTTATGCTAAAACACCTGGAATTTATACACAAGAGCAAATTGAAGGATGGAAATTGACAACGAAAGCAGTTCATGAAGCTGGAAGTAAAATATTTTTACAATTGTGGCATGTTGGCAGAGTAAGTTCTTCAAAAGTAAATGGATTGCAACCTATTGCTCCTTCTGCAAAAATAGCAAAAGACACAAGTGTTTATATTTTTGATGGCGCTCCAAATGGAGATGCAACATTTGTACCTGTTGAAGAGCCTAGAGAAATGAATCAAAACGATATTAAAAATGTAATTAATGAGTTTGTTCAAGGAGCAAAAAATGCAATTGAAGCAGGATTTGATGGGGTAGAAGTTCATGGAGCAAATGGTTATTTAATAGATCAGTTTTTACGAAGTAATTCTAACCAAAGAACTGATGAATATGGAGGTAATAAAGAAAATAGAATCAAACTTTTAATTGAAATAACAAAAGCAATTATCAAAGCAATTGGCAAAGAAAAAACAGGAGTTCGTCTTTCACCATTTATAAGTTTTAAAGATATGAATGATCCAGAGATATTAGAAACAATAATGCTTGCAGTAGAACAATTAAATGACTTAGATATTGCTTATATTCATTTATGCGAAGCCGATTGGGACGATGCTCCACAAATTCCTCTAGAATTTAGGATAGAATTACGTAAGAAATTTAAAAATACAATTATTGCAACAGGAAATAAAACACCGAGAAACGGAGAAACATTGTTAGAAAATGAATTAGTTGATTTAATTGGTTTTGGACGAAAGTTTATTAGTAATCCAGATTATCCTATAAGGGTAAAAGAGAATTTAGTATTAAGTGATATTTCAGATAATCATACTCTGTTTGGAGGAGGAACAGAAAGAGGATATACAGATTATTCAAATGCTAAATAAAAAAATAGCCTTAATTTAAATTAAGGCTATTTTTTTATCCGTGATATACTCTTGAAGAAATTATTTTTTCATTTTTTATTTCTAAAACTTCAGCAATAAACAAGTCTTCTTCATTTTCAACCTTGCGTATGTATTCCATGAAAACCCTATCTGAATTTACAGTTAAAGAAGTAGCTTTGTAGTGTAAATTTGGCAATCTTTCGAAAGCATCTTTCCACCAAGAGCGCATTGCTTCTTTTCCTGTGATTAACCCGTTAGTTTCAGGATGACGAATTTTTAATTTTGGGCTATAGTGTTGTGCTTCATCGTCATATAGCGCTAGTAATTTTTCAAGGTCTTTAGCGTTAAAAGCTTCAAACCAACGAAAAGCAATAGATTGTATTTTCTCAGTCATATAAATGGTACTCATTGATGATTTAATCTACTGAGTCTTTTTACTTTATTAAATTAAATTAGAAAATAAATTTCTTAGCTGTTTTTTAAATTAATGATTTCTTGTTCAGTTAAAAAACGCCAATTTCCACGTGGTAAATTCTTTTTGGTTAATCCAGCAAAAGTAACTCGGTCTAATTTGATAACATTGTATTTTAAGTGCTCGAAAATTTTTCGCACAATTTTTACATTAGCTGTTTTCATTTTAATTCCTATTTCACTCTTAGGCTCATTTTCAATGTATGTTACTTCTTCAACATAAACCCTGTGTTCATCAATTGTTAATCCTCCTGAAATTTTTTCTAAATCCTCGTATCTTAAATTTTTGTCTAATGTTACCTGGTATAATTTAGAAGAACGTTGATTTGGCGTTGTAAATTTTCTAACCATATCAGTATCATTGGTAAACAATAATAAACCAGTTGTTGTTTTATCCATTCTACCTACAGGCTGTAAGTTGGCTTTAGTTGCTCCTCTTACTAAATCTAAAACATTTCCGTCTCCTTTTGCATCATCACCAGCAGTAGAAAAGTTTTTAGGTTTGTTTAATAAAATATATTCTTTCTTTTCAGGATTAATTATTGAGCCATCAAATTGTACAGTATCTGTTAGCTTTACTCTATATCCCATTTCTGTGACTACTTCACCATTTACTTTTACATTTCCACTTTGGATATAGATGTCAGCATCTCTACGACTACACATTCCTGAGTTAGAAATGTATTTATTTAAGCGCATTTCATCTGGATTAGAAGGCGCTTTTGGTGTTTTTGGTGCTTTTGATTCTGTAGGTTTTACAGAAAATTTTGAAGGTGTTTTTCTAATAGGTGCATTCCCCCTTGAAGCACTAGGTTTTTTTGTTCCACCTTGTCTTGAAGAAGTTCCTTTCTTCTTGTTGTTGTCTCCCTGATGACGTGTCATTCTCTAAATATTTTGTGCAAAGATATAACTAATAACTAGATATTAGTTTTTTTCCATGAATCAAAACTAATGGATCTATTAAAATAATGCAAAAAACACCAGAAACAATTATAAATTTTAGTAAAAAATGAAGTTTTAAATAGTCTGTTTTTTCTTTTGACTTCCATAATTTTAGTAAAAAAAAGACGAGGAAGATTAAACTGGTATAAAAATAAATATCCATATAACCCACATCATATATATCAGTCAAGAAGTAAACAGGAATTATAGTTAAAGTTGTTATTATTGAAATAATAACTTTGGAAGTATATTCTCCAAACAAAACAGGAATAGTTTTGTATTCATTTGCTAAATCTCCTTCAATATTCTCTAAATCTTTTATTAATTCTCGTATGAAAATAATAAGAAACAAAAATGTAGCATGAGCAAAAATAACTTGATAGAAATTCCTATAATACATTAGGATGCCAAAAAAAGGGAGCACAGCTAATACTGCTGCGGTAAGATTACCTATTATAATTTGTTTTTTTAGTTTGTGTGAATAATACCAAATTAAAAAAATATAAGATGAAAAAAATAATACGGCCTTCCATGAAATAAAACTAACCAACGTTACGACTAAAAAATTGATAGCAAAATAAACTTTTAATTTAGTAGATTGGCTAACAAGTCTGTCAATCATTGCCTTTTTAGGACGGTTTATTAGATCTTTTTTTGCATCATAAAAATTATTAATGATATACCCTGAAGCTATCGTTAACGATGATGAAAGTACTATTAAAAACATTTTCCAATCTAGTAGAATGTTCATAGCTCTCTCTTCGGGTGCTAAAATGTATATGGCAGAAAGATATTGTGCAAGAGCGATTACCCATATATTATAACCTCTTACAACAGAAAAAAAACTGAAGATTTTGGTTAAAAATAATTTAGATTTCCGTGTCAGCATAATAATCAAAAAAGCACACTTAAGATAAATCTATAGTGTAATAAGTGTTGTTAAAAACAATAAGTTTATTAAAAATTGTAAACTATTTCAAGTTTATAATCTTTTAAAGATGTTTTTGCTTTTTCAATATCCTCAGTAAAACCAAGAATATAACCACCACCACCTGATCCACATAGTTTTAAGTAATAATCATTAGTTTCAATTCCATTTTGCCAAATTTGATGAAACTGCTCTGGAATCATAGGCTTAAAATGACTTAAAACTACTTTCGAAAGTTTTTTAGTGTTTTCAAATAATGATTTTATATCGCCGTGTAAAAAATTATCTACACAAGCATCAGTATGTTTGATAAATTGTGATTTTAACATTTTACGAAATCCATTGTCCTTTAAGTTTTCCATAAAAATATTTACCATAGGAGCTGTTTCTCCTACAATACCTGAATCTATTAAGAAAACAGCACCTTTACCTTGTGTACTTTGACTAGGGATTCCTGTCGGTTCAATATTATCCTTTGAATTGATTAATATTGGAAGACTTAAATAACTGTTTAATGGATCTAAGCCAGAACTTTTTCCATGGAAGAAAGATTCCATTTGAGAAAAAATGGCTTTAAGTTGTAATAATTTATCGCGAGTTAAGTTTTCTAAAACTGTAACCTTATTTGTAGCATATTTATCATATATAGCAGCAACTAAAGCACCACTACTTCCTACACCATAACCTTGTGGAATACTTGAGTCGAAGTACATTCCATTAGATATGTCATCGTTTAATGCATCTAAATTAAAAGTAACCAATTCCGGTTGCTCTTTTTGTAAATGAGCTAAATGCAATGCAAATTTTTGTAAACTCATATTAGAGTTTTTCGCATCTGTTGAAGGATTTTTGTCCGTTTTTAAAGCTCCTTTGTAAAAATTGTAAGGTATTGAAAGTCCTTTAGAGTCTTGGATAATTCCATATTCTCCAAACAATAATATTTTCGAATAAAATAAGGGTCCTTTCATAAGTTTTTAATTCAGGTTTAAAGTAAAGATACAAAATTAAATGGATTTTGCACCATTGCCAATTTGGTCACAAATATACTGTTCATTTTGACAATAGTCAACTAATTCATTCTTAATAAAATGTAAAACTTCTTCTTTCACATTTTCAGGATATAAAATATGAACATTTGCTCCAGCATCTAATGTAAAGCAAACAGGAATTTGAGTTTCGTTTCTAAATTTCCAAATACGATTAATGATTTCAAGAGTGTTGGGTTTCATTAAAATAAAGTATGGCATTGAAGTCATCATCATAGCATGCAATGTTAAAGCTTCACTTTCTACAATTTTAATAAATTCGGAAATGTTTCCAGTAGATAATATGTCTTTTATCTTTGAAAGATTTTCATGCGCTTGTTCAAATCTTTTTTCAGCATAAGGATGATTATGCATAAGATTGTGTCCAACTGTGCTTGAAACTTGTTTCTCTCCTTTATCGACTAATAAAATGGTATCCTGATAATTTTTAAAATTAGAATGGATATTTGAAAATTCTACTCCAAATAAATCAGAACTGTTAGAAACTTCTTTGTGATTCCCCCAAATCACAACTTCTCCTTTTATACTTCTACAAGCACTTCCACTTCCTAATCGCGCCAAAAAAGACGCTTTTGAATAAAAATAATCATCTGATATTGATGGAGATAATTCTTTCTCAAGATTCATTATGTTCATAGCCAAAGCAGCCATTCCTGATGCAGAAGAAGCAATTCCTGAACTGTGAGGAAAAGTGTTTTCAGTATGAATGGTTAAATGATAATCGTTTAAAAATGGACAATAAACGAGAATTCGTTCTAAAAATTTTTCAATTTTAGGATTGAAACTTTCTTTTGGTTTTCCTTCGAAAAATAAATCAAATGAAATTTTGTTCTCTAATGAATTATTTATGATTGATTTTTTATTTTCTACAGAAAGCTTTGTAATTGTTTTACAATTATTTAAAGTAAAACTGATAGAAGGATTTGCAGGAATTTGATTTTCTTTTTTCCCCCAATATTTTACTAATGCAATATTACTTGGAGCACTATATTGAAAAGTAGCATTGTTAATTTCTGAATAATTAGAAGCAATAAAATCTTTCTCGGAAAACATAGGTGTAATTTTTAGCAAAAATACCAAATTTGATTAACTCCTTTCCGACTTTATTTAAGAAATTATCATTTGTCAAAAATTAGACATTGTTGAGAATGTTTTTTATTTCTTTATTTAAGATGAAAATAAGAATACGCCTTTTAATAAAATAATATTCTTTACTTTCTCAGTTTATTCGTTAATTTGTTTCAAAATAAAACAGAATGAGTAAGTCTTTAAGAATTGTATATATAGTAGTTATTTGTTTAGCAGTTGGTTATTTATCGAGTTTAATTACTCAAAGCAGTATAACAACTTGGTATCCAACTATTAAAAAACCATTTTTTAACCCTCCAAATTGGGTTTTTGCTCCAGTATGGACAATTTTGTATGTAATGATGGGAATTGCTGCTGGATTGGTTTGGGATAAATTAGAAGAAAATAAAGAATTAGTAAAAAAAGGACTTTTCCTTTTTACGATTCAATTATTATTAAACCTTTTATGGACCTATTTGTTTTTTGGATTGCAGAATATTTTACTTGCATTACTAGAAATAGTACTTTTACTGTTAATTATTTATGAAACATATTTGGTTTTCAAGAAGATAGATAATACTGCTGGAAAATTATTTATTCCCTATATTGCATGGGTAGTTTTTGCTACAATCCTAACTATTTCCATTTATTTTTTAAACTTCTAATTTGTTATTTTTCTTAAACTGTTAATTTTTAGGTTTTTATAATTGTTTTTTTGTTAAATTTTTATAATTTTGAGATTAATCAAAACTAAAAGTTATGTCCAAAAAAGCAGTTTACCTACTTGGAATAGTATTTACAATTCTTTTAGGTACTTGGTTATATATAATATACTGTTGTGATTGTTATAATGTGCTTAATAATAACATTGATACAAAGGAAACAATAGAAAAAGAAAGTATAGACTTAACAAATTCTAATTCGGTAGAAATTAATAAAGGATTTGGATTTAAAGGAAAAGAGTTAGATTTTAATTGTTCCGATAATTTTCTTTTTAATAAATCAAACTTTAATCTTTTACTCCCTATCTCAGACTCCATTAATCTTGGAATTTCTAAATTAAAAGAACAATTAGGAAAAACATCTTCAAAATTTCATATAAAAGGATTTTATACTTCAGATGAGGTAAATAATTCGATTTTTCCAAATCTAGGATTAGCAAGAGCAAATGGTATTAAAAACTATTTAGTAGAACAAGGTATTCCTGAAGGAAAATTAGAATTGTTTGGAGAATTAAATGAAAATGATCCTGTTTTTAGAAATGATACAATATTTAATGCCGCTTCTTTTGAATGGCTAGAAGTTGATGAAAATGAAGCATCAACTGAGAACTGGAGTGTTGTTAAGAATCAAATCAATGCAGATCCGTTAGTTTTATATTTCAATACCGGACAAGCAACAATTGAATTAAGCGAAGGAGATAAGCAAAAGATAGCTACTATTGTAGATTATTTAAATCATGTTAAAGATTCTAAAATTATTATTGAAGGACATACAGATAATGTTGTAGGACCTAGAAATACTAATTTGTTCTATTCAGAAGAAAGAGCAAATTTTGCTAAAAAATATTTTATTACCAATGGTATTTCTGAAGAAAAAATGGAAGCTTATGGAAGAGGGTCAACAAAGCCGATAGCGGATAATAATACAAATGTTGGACGAGCAAAAAATAGAAGAACTGAGGTTACTATAAAATAAAAACATATTAACTAACATATAAAATTATGAATTTACCTTGTTTTTTAATTCCAGCTTTAGTTGGTATAATTTGTGGAATATTAGGCTACTTATTAGGGAAAAATTTTTCAAAACAAAATGAAGATTACGATTCTATAAAAGATGATTTAGATAGCTGTAATAGAAGAAATTCACAGTTAAGATTGGATATGGATAAATTACGATCTCAAATGGGAGAAATCTCAAATAATAAACGATCTTCATTTACTGAAAGTATCTCTAAACCAACAATTCTACCTTTTAACGCAGAAGCAGTAAAAGAGGTTTTTGGAAAGAAAATTAATGAAAATGATTTGAAAATAATTGAAGGAATAGGTCCAAAAATAGAAGAATTGTTTAAAACTTCAGGAATTTTAACATGGAAGTCATTATCAGAAACCTCTGTAGATAGATGTAAAGAAATTTTATTAAAAGCAGGTGAGCGTTTCCAAATTCATGATCCAGGAACATGGCCAAGACAAGCTAAATTGTGCTATGAAGGCAAATGGTTAGAGCTAAAAGATTGGCAAGAAATTTTAGACGGTGGAAGAGAAAGATAATCATTGAAGAATAGGAAATGTCTTCAAAAGAATGAATAGCTTTAATTAGAGTACTTACAACTATTTTAACAGGCAAATTCAAATGGTTATAGACAATAGCCGTTATATTCTTTGTTTTTTATCTTTCGTTAAATTTCATTTTTATCGTAAGATAAGGTTTCATCATAAGCATTAACATCGTTTGGTTACTCCTACTTTTGAATAGTTAGCGTCTAGTTTTACCTTATAAAAAGCCATTCTTTATTAAGTCTTTAGTTTTACAGTTTGGGCAAATTAAGCTATCACTAATTCTGATACACAAGGTCGACTTTTTTATCATTTTCTTCGTTTTAAGGCTTTATTATATAATACAAAAAGTAACGCAATATTGCGTTACTTTTTAATACCTATTTCTATTTTTTTATTGATTATCAAATTATTAATTTCCAATAAAAATTGTATCACTAAATCTGAAACATTACCGGATGATATATAGTGGATTGAAACTTGTGTATAGCGATATAGATATTACAAGTAGAACCGCCACTTGGAAAATAGAAACTTTAAAGTCTGGCGATATAAAATTAAGTAGTGATGCTTTAAAATTTAACTATGCCAAAGGAAAGACTATAAATTACTTTTATATTTCAAGTTCGAAGAGCTCAATATCATACGACATAAAATTTAAGGAAACATAGGGACTATAAATTATTTAAACAGTTTAAAAGAATAAAATATTCTTTAATTTATTATTTTGTTTACGTATTATTCCTTTTTGGATCAATCTATATTGCCAAAATTGTTATAATATGGCGAAATGTGTTTATTTCGGAAAATTGCGACATTGTTTTTAGAGGATATATTTTTCAAGACAATTCGTTATTATTGTTAATTATGAGTTTTATACTTTTTATATTTCTAATTTCCAATGTTTTAATTTTTAAAATAATGGAATCAAGATATAAAAAAAACAACAAAGGTATTATGTTGTTTTTCAAACAATTATATTGCTAATTCTACTAATTTTTTATCTATTGATGAAATAACCAAACAAAGCCTGAGTATTGTTCGGGTTTATTGTTTTTATAAGATACAGTTAATTTTTCTACAATAAAGTAGCGTTATTATTAAAGAAATTTTTAAACTTTTTAGTAGTAAACATTTTATCAATAATAGCAAAAACAATACTTCTGTCTTTATCTTTCAGCTCTTGTATTAAGATATTAAATGATAATTTATATACTTTTGATAACTTATATAGGAAAGACACAATAAATGTAGTGAAATTTAAAGTTGTTAATAATAGTAATAAAAAAATATTACATTAATCAAGTTTCATTTAATGAAATTTATAATAGACTTTCTATTTTGTATAAAGAGATTGATATAAGAATATTTGATTCTAGTGGTAAAAAAGTAAAATATTTGCCGAATTTTAGTAGAGATAATGATTTAGATTTGGACTGTAGAGTTTATCAAACTAGTCTTATTGAGTTACAAAGTGAAAAATTAGGATATAATAAAGTATTACAATACTATGTTTTGTTAGATAGAATATCAAATTTCTATATATATCCTAATGAAGAAAAACATTTTGAGTTTCCTATAAATTTATCAAATGGAAATGGAACAAAACTATTAAGGAATAGAGTATATGCTGATATCCAAGGAAATAAAAAATAATATGCAACTATATCTATGGTAAGTGATAGTGTCGATTATAAAAGCCACTTGCCTAATGATATATTGATGACTTTGAAACATAATGTTATAGAGGTTTTTAATGGGGTTATTATGAGTAAAAACAAAGTAGATGTTAGAATAATAGAGTGAATTTTAAAAACAAAATTTATAATATAATATTTTATAAAAAGAGACATCGTTTAGATGTCTTTTTTTTGTATCTTTAAAATAAAAAAATGAATTTAATAGTGCGACTTTTGATAACAACAATACTGGTTGTTATTATTGGAAATTTTTTACCAGGAATAGAAGTAACAAATTATAAGACAGCAATTGCAGTGGCAATTGTTTTAGGATTGTTAAACGTTTTTCTAAAGCCATTACTAGTGCTACTTACTATTCCAGTTACTATTATTACCCTGGGATTATTCTTATTGGTCATAAATGCATGTATAATTTTAATAGGAGATTACTTCATAGATGGTTTTCATGTGGCTGGTTTTTGGAGTGCATTTTTATTCAGTATTATCTTGTCAATTGGTCAATCAATCTTAAATAGTATATTTATAGATAAAAAATAAAATTTAGATAATTGAAATTCAATTAATTAAAAACTTGTTTGGGTTGTAAAAAATATATAATTTTGCAACCCAAATTTCATGACATTTAAATAATAACATAATGAATATTACAAGAGAGCAAGTTGATGCTTTAAATGCAGTTGTTACAGTTGCAGTTACTAAAGAAGATTACGCAGAAAAAGTAGAAAAGATATTAGCAGATTATAGAAAAAATGCTAATATTCCAGGATTTAGAAAAGGAGCTGTACCAATGAGTTTAATTCAAAAACAATATGGTAAAGCGGTTCTTTTAGATGAGGTTAATAAAATATTACAATCTTCATTAAATGATTATTTAGTAGAAGAAAAGTTAGATATATTAGGAAATCCACTTCCAAAAGTAACGGAAGACTTTAATTGGGATAAGGAAGATTTTACTTTCGAATTCGAATTAGGATTAGCACCTGAATTCTCAGTTGATTTAACAGAAAAGTCAAAAGTATCAAAATTTGATATAGTTGCAGATGACAAAATGTTAGAAGAACAAGTTGAGCGTATTCAAAAGCAATATGGTAAAATGATTTCTCAAGACAAAGTAGCAGAGGATCATACTTTAAGAGGAACATTTACAAACGAAGAAAAAGGAATTAATAATACTACAAATATTGCATTAGATGTTTTTGCTGATAAAAAAGTAGTAAAACAGTTTGTAGGTAAAAAAGTAGGCGATGTTGTTGAATTATCAACTAAAGGACTTTTTGATGATGATCATAAATTAATGGATTATTTAAAAGTATCTCATGATGATGTTCATGGACTAGATGTAACAGTTGCGTTTACTATTGAAGAAATTAATTCAGTAGAAAAAGCAGAATTAAACCAAGAGTTATTCGATAAATTATTTGGAGAAGGAACTGTGACTTCTGTTGAAGAATTAAAAGCAAAAATAAAAGAAGATGCTGAAGTTCAATTTGCACAACAAGCAGATCAAAAATTCTTAAACGATGTTATTGAGTCGTTAATTGAGAATACTAAATTTGATTTACCTTCTGAATTCTTGAAAAAATGGATACAAACTGTAGGTGAAAATCCATTGTCTATTGAGCAAGCAGAAGAAGAATATGCTAAATCAGAAAAAGGATTACGTTACCAGTTAATTGAAAATAAAATTATTGCAGATAATAATCTACAAATTCAATTTGAAGATTTAAAAGCACACACTTCTGAATTAATCAAGAAGCAAATGGCTCAATTCGGACAATTAAATCCTACTGACGAAGAAGTAGAAGGAATAGTTGCACGTGTACTTTCTAATCAGGAAGAAACAAAACGTTTATCAGAACAAATTATGAGCGAAAAAATGCTTGCTCTATTTAAAGAGAAGATAAATGTAAAAGCTAAAAAAGTAAACTATCAAGAGTTTATCAAAGAAATGTATGGAGAATAATATCTCATAAAAAATAATTATCTTTGAGCGTCAAACTAGTTTTGGCGCTTTTTTGTTCTAAAATAAATTTAGAATCTTTAAAGTTTTATTAAAAATTCTTATCATTGAAAAATAATTAAGAACTTTAAACTTTATAAACAGTAAACTTTTAAACTATTCAAAAGAAATGAATTACGGAAAAGAATTTAAAAAATATGCTACAAAGCATCATGGAGTAAATAGCTTGTATTATGATAAAATTGTAAGCAGTATGACTCCTTATATTATTGAAGAACGTCAATTAAATGTAGCGTCTATGGATGTGTTTTCACGTTTAATGATGGACAGAATTATATTTTTAGGAACTGGAGTAGATGATTATGTGGCAAATATAATTCAAGCTCAATTATTGTTTTTAGAAAGTGTTGATGCTTCAAAAGATATTAGTATTTATATTAATTCACCAGGAGGAAGTGTTTATGCAGGATTAGGAATTTATGATACAATGCAATTTGTAAAACCTGATGTAGCAACAATTTGTACAGGAATGGCAGCGTCAATGGGAGCGGTTCTATTATGTGCTGGTGCAGAAGGTAAGAGATCAGCATTACCACATTCAAGAGTAATGATCCACCAACCATCAGGAGGAGCTCAAGGAGTTGCAACAGATATGGAGATCAATTTGAAAGAAATGTTGAAGTTAAAAGAAGAATTATATCAAATCATTGCGAAACATTCAAAACAATCTTATGACAAAGTATATAAAGATAGTGAAAGAGATTATTGGATGATTGCTGCTGAAGCAAAAGAGTATGGAATGATTGATGAAGTGTTAATTAGAGAATAAATTTAGTATCCAGTAGTAGTACTTAATGTTTTTATTGTACTATAAACTGTTTACTGCTAACTAATAAGAATGGCAAAAGAAGTATTAGAATGTTCATTTTGTGGAAGGAAAAAGCCAGAAACTAATTTGTTAATAGCAGGGATAGATGCCCATATTTGCGACAGATGTATTGAACAAGCACACGGAATTGTTTTAGAAGAATTAAAACAAAATGGTAAAAGTGATCTTTTATCAGAATTAGTATTGCTAAAACCAAAAGAAATTAAAGCATTTCTTGATGAATATATAATAGGGCAAGATCAAACTAAAAGAGTTATGAGTGTTGCTGTATATAATCACTACAAAAGGTTAATGCAAAAGCAACTCGATGATGAGGTTGAGATTGAGAAAAGTAATATTATAATGGTAGGTCAAACAGGTACAGGAAAAACATTAGTTGCAAAAACAATTGCAAAAATGTTAAACGTACCATTAGCCATTGTTGATGCAACAGTATTAACAGAAGCAGGTTATGTAGGTGAAGATGTTGAAAGCATTCTAACTCGTTTGTTGCAAGCTGCTGATTATGATGTGGCAAAAGCAGAAAGAGGAATTGTTTTTATTGATGAAATAGATAAAATTGCCCGTAAAAGTGATAATCCATCAATTACAAGAGATGTTTCAGGAGAAGGAGTGCAACAAGCTTTGCTTAAACTTTTAGAAGGAACTGTTGTAAATGTTCCGCCAAAAGGAGGAAGAAAACATCCAGACCAAAAATTTGTTGAAGTAAATACTCAAAATATTTTATTTATTGCTGGTGGTGCTTTTGATGGAATTAATAGAATTATCTCGAAGCGTTTAAATAGACAAGCAGTAGGATATAGTTCATCAAAAGATACTAATGCAATTGATAAGGAAAACTTGTTACAATATGTAATTCCTAAAGATTTAAAAGACTTTGGTCTAATTCCAGAGATTATAGGAAGATTACCTGTTTTAACACACATGGATCCTTTAGATGCAGAAACATTAAGATCTATTTTAACTCAGCCTAAAAACGCTTTAATTAAGCAATACAAGAAGCTTTTTGAAATGGACGGTGTTGTTTTTTCAATAGAAGAAGATGCACTTTTGTTTATTGTTGAAAAAGCATTAGAGTATAAATTAGGAGCTAGAGGTTTAAGATCATTATGTGAAGCTATTCTAACAGATGTGATGTTTGATTTACCAAGTTCATCTGAAAAAGAATTAAATGTTACTAAAGAGTTCGCAGAAAATAGTTTAAATAAAAATTTATTAAGACGATTAAAAGCTGCTTCATAAATTGTGACTAAAAAACGTAGATAAAAAAATCCCGATAAAATATTTATCGGGATTTTTTTTAGCATAAAGCTTATGAACAACTTGAAATAAAATATTTAAATGGTTTGCCTTAATTTATATTTATTTTAAATTCAACTCGTCTATTTTCTTGATCTTGCACTTTAGTACAAACATTACATTTGTTTAAAAGTTGAGACTCTCCAAACCCTTTAAATGTTAATCGTGATTTATCAGCTCCTTTGTTAATAAGGAAATCATAAGTAGATTTAGCTCTTTTTTCAGATAGAGTTTGATTGTATTTTTCAGGTCCTTTACTGTCAGTATGAGCATTAATTGAAATTTTCATATCTGGATTTTCATTTAATAAAGAAACAACTTTAAGTAAAGTAACTTGAGACTCTTTCTTAATTGTAGCTCTATCGAAATCAAAGAAAATTTTATCTATTGAAAGATTATTGTCAATAGGCTTGATTTCAGATCCTTTAACTTTTAAAGCAATAACTTCATTTATTTTAGGATTGCTTATTGATGGTGTTATTGTTGTTGTTTCAGTGTTGTAACCATCTTTGTTAGAAACAATTTTATATTGAGTTAAAGGGCTTGATTTTATTGTAACCTCGCCATTCTCATTTGTTTTTGTTTCTGTAATTTTATTTCCAAATTCGTCTGTAATTAAAACATCTACATTTGGTAGTTTTGTGTTTAAATTATTTTCAACAACAGAAATAGTTAGTTCTTGTTCTTTTTGTTCAGTTGTAAAACGATAAACATCAAAATCTTCTCTATTGTCAATTTTGTTAATAGATATGTATCCTTTATTTGGTTCTGCTAAAATAAATGAAATCTCGTCTTTTTTAGTATTTAAACTAGGACCTAAATTTACAGTGTTAGTGTAATTGTTATTTGTAATAGAACTTCTGAAAACATCATATCCACTATATCCATTATGTCCTTCAGAAGAAAAATAGATATATTTATTATCAGAAGATATAAAAGGATATTTCTCGTTACTACTTGTATTTACATTGTTCCCAAGATTTTTTATGTTAGTGATGGTTCCGTTTTCAGTAATATCAGCCGAATAAATATCATAACCACCATAACCACCAGGCATATTAGACGAAAAGTATAACTTGTTGTCAGAGTGATTTAAAAAAGGAGTTTCAACAGAGTAATCATCAGTTGTAATCTTTAATTCGGTGATATCTTTCCAGTATCCTTGAATATCTACATCTAAAGAAGCTTTGTAAAGTTTAAAATTGCTCGATTCTCCGTCTGTTTGAGTATAGTATATTGTGTTTTCATCTTTAGAAAAAGTCATAGCTCCTTCATTGTTTTCAGAGTCTAATACTTTAGAAAATTGAAGAGGATATGATAAATCCAATTCTTTGTCTACATCTGTACAATAGATATTATTATTGTAGGCATTTAGAGATTTGTTAAATGTAGTTTTTGTATGTCTTCTTTTTTTATTAGATATAATTAAAAACTTATCTTTAAAAAAAGTAGTTCCAATTTCAGATAACTCTGAGTTTATTCCAGTTTCAGATAGTGTGAAATGTAATAATGAGTTTGGATTTAGTTCGTCCTGATTTTTTGTTGAATTGTTGGTATTGTTATTTTGTGATAATCCTATGAAAGGAATACTTAGTACACAAAAAAATAATTTTTTCATATTATTTGGTTAATTTAATCCTTAGCGGGTGCAAATATTAAGGTTTAAATTTTAAATATAGAAGGATTATCGGTTAATTGTTAAAAAAACTCGTTATATAGTAGTGCTGTGAAAATGAAAGTCTTTTTTTTAGATAATCAAGCTTATAGTGTTGTTGTTCAGTGATTTAGTTACTTTAGTGTTTTTAAAACATAAATCAAAATTTTCACTGTGTTTTTTTTGTAGATTTATATCTACATTACATCTTCTATATGGTCCACATTTATATCTTCTTGGCCCACATGATGTAAAAAAAAGAGTAGAGAAGACTATGATGAGTAAAGATTTAGATTTTATTTTCATTTTCAATATTGTTGAGGGATTTGTATCTTTAATAATTCTTCTAAATACTTTCTTTCATTAGAAAGCCTAGGTATTTTGTGTTGACCACCTAATTTATCATTCTCTTTTAGCCAGTCGTAAAATAAATTAGGTCTGGCTACATTAATAATTAACGGATTTAAGGTCATATTATTATAACGCTTAGCTTCATAGTCAGAGTTTAAGAGTTGTAAATTTGTATCTAATAAAGTTGAAAAAGCATCTATATCATCAGGTTTATTTTTAAATTCAATAATCCATTCGTGTGCTCCTTTTTCTTTATCTTGCATAAAAACAGGAGCAACGGTGTAGTCAATTACCTCACAGTTAAGTTCGCAACACGTTTTAGCAATTGCTTTGTCTGTATTCTCAACCATTAACTCTTCTCCAAAAACATTTATGTGATGCTTTGTTCTTCCGCTTACAATAATTCTATATGGATCTATTGAAGTAAAACGAATAGTATCGCCTATTAGATATCTCCATAATCCTGAATTTGTTGTAATAACTAAAGCATAATTTTTATTGAGTTCTACCTCATGTAATGGAATAACTCTCTGGCTCAGAGTGCCAAAAGTATCCATAGGTATAAATTCATAAAAAATACCATAATCAAGCATTAATAAAAGTTCATTTGAATTGTTCTGATCTTGTATAGCAAAGAATCCTTCAGATGCATTATAAATCTCATAATAGCGGAAATTGTCTTTTGGGAATAATTTTTTATACTGTTCTCTATAAGGATCAAAACTTACTCCGCCATGAAAGTAAACCTCGGCATTTGGCCAAATATCTAAAATATTGTTTTTTCCAGTTTCTTCAAGTGTTTTATTAAGAAGTACCATTAACCAACTAGGAACTCCAGCCAAACTAGTTACGTTTTCTTGTATAGTTTCGTTAATAATTGTAGGTAATTTTGTTTCCCAATCACCCATCAAAGACGTTTTATTGCTAGGTGTTGAACTAAATTCCGCCCAAATAGGCATATTGTCAATTAAAATAGCAGATAAATCTCCAAAAAAAGTATTGTTATCTTCATACAATTGTTTGCTGCCGCCTAACCGAAGGCTTTTTCCGGTAAAAAGCTGAGAATTTTCATTGTTGTTTAAATATAAACATAGTAAATCTTTACTCGCTTTATAATGACAAAGGTCTAATGCTTCAGTACTTACAGGTATAAATTTGCTTTTAGCATTGGTGGTTCCACTAGATTTTGCAAACCATTTTATAGGGCTATTCCAAAAAATATTCTGAGTACCTTTTCTGGTTTGTTCAATTAATGGCTCTAAGTCTTCATAACTTGAAACAGGAATTCTTTCGGAGAAAGTTTGATAATTTTTAATACTTGCAAAATCATATTGTTTACCTATAATCGTGTTTTCTGCCGATTTTAATAAGCTATATAGTAATTCTTCTTGTACTTCATGAGGATATTTTAAAAACAATTCCATTTGATGAATTCGTTTCTTTAAAATCCAAGACGCAATTGAATTTATTAATGGAAGTGGCATTTTTTAGAATTACAAATTATGAATTATAGAATACGAATGATAACTTTACCAAAAATAACATTTTTTTTAAATCTTTTACTCATTAAAATTAAAAAAGCGCATGACTTATAGAGGTGTCCTTCAAAAAATGCAAACTGAATTAACGAGCCCTATTCAATATTATTTAGTTTTTGAAGATAGTTTTTTAAATGTAAATCAACTGTTAGGAAAAGAGATAGAAATCCAATTTGAAGGATTTCAATGTCTTAATTGCGGAAAGCAAAAAAAAATTTTTAGACAAGGTTTTTGTTATGATTGTTTTATGAGTAGTCCAGCAGTAGGAGATTGGATTATGAAACCCGAATTGAGTACTGCACACTTGGATGTTGAAGATAGAGACTTAGATTATGAAAAAAGAGTACAATTACAACCTCATATTGTGTACTTAGCTTTGTCAAGTGAGGTAAAAGTGGGTGTAACTCGAAAAACACAGGTTCCTACACGTTGGATTGATCAAGGTGCAATACAAGCAGTACCTATTGTGGAAGTTCCAAATAGATATTTAGCAGGAATAACAGAAGTAGCTTTGAAAAATCATTTTGCAGATAAAACTAGTTGGCAAAAAATGTTAAAAAATGATGTTTTGATAACTGATCTGCAAGAAGAGAGAAAGAAAACCTTCAATTGGATTCCAAAAGAAGTACAGCAATACTTTCCAGAAGAAGCAATGCTCTACAATTTAGAGTTTCCTGTTTTGCAATATCCTAAAAAAGTAAGTACTTTAAATCTTGATAAAACACCTTTGTATACAGGAAAAATAACTGGAATTAAAGGACAGTATTTATTGTTTGAAGACGGAACTGTTTTTAATATTAGAAGTAATGAAGGTTATGTTGTGAAAATTAATGTATAGGTAAACAATATTAATGCGTTGTTTATTTAGATTAAATATGAATAATTTTGTAGTTAAAATATAAGTTATTAAATTTGCACCAAATAATTGAGGTTTATGGTTGTAAATAATAATTTTGAAAGCGATATTTTGTTTAAAAGTAAAAACGGATATAGCTATCAGTGTGATATAACAAATAGCATAGTAATTAATTTTGGAGGCATAACGTCAAAATATAAAGTTCAAGATTTTTTAATTTTTCAAAGAAAAGTAAATAGTGTTAATATCTTAGATATGCTATATGACTTATCTGATACATGTGATTTTAAATTAATTGAAGCTACTCAAAAAAAGTTTTCTAGAAATCTTACCATTTGTGAAATTGTACAACTAAGAGAATTGTTAAACGGAACAAAATTTACATTAGTTCTTAATTCTATGCTTAATGAAGTGTTAAGCGATGTAACTATTTTGTAGTTTTAATTGCAACTATTTTATTTAGATTAAATTCAAATTTTTAAAGGAATTATTAAAGTAGGGTTTATTTTCGTAAATTTATGTTTAAATATAAAAATTGCGAGAAATGAAAGATTTATTGAGAAGAAATTCATCATTACATGAAGGAGTTGAAAAATTATTAAACCTACAATCAAAGATAGAAAGTGATGCATCTACTAAATATTTAGCAATGGCAGCATGGCTAGATAGAAATGGATTTGAAGAAACAGCTGCTTATATGTATAAGCAATCTGAAGAAGAACGTGAACACTTCCTTAAAGTGTTTAAATATATTACCGAAATGGGAGGAATTGCTATAACTCCAGAAGTATCACAAGTACAACAAGAATTTGATTCATTTAGAGAAGTTTTTGAAATTGCTTTGCAGAATGAAATTGCCGTAACAAATACAGTAAATAAAGTAATTGCAAAGTGTAGATTAGAAAATGATTATGCTACAGAAGAATTTATGATGTGGTATGTTAAAGAACAAAGAGAAGAAGAAAAAAATGCTCGTAGAGCATTAGAACTTTTTGATTTAATTGATGAAGATTCTGCTTGCGGTAAATTTGAATTAGATAAGCAAATTGCAAAAATTGGTTCAAACGAATAATAGTTTAAAGAACAAGAAAAAGCCCTTTATAATTAATTATAAAGGGCTTTTTTTATAGAATCATTTTATTGATTATGTTTTTTGCTTTGTCTAAATCTACTTTTTCGAACCATTCATTTTCAGATTGACAATACAATATTGGAGCATTTTTACAGCGATCTGAACATTCCATTTTGAAAATCTCAATTTCTTTTTTTAAATGGTTTTCTTTAATAACTGTTTTAAAATGCTTTCGTATTTCTTTATGCTTTCCACATTTACTCCCATTGCAAAGAAATAAAGCTTTTGCAGGAAATTCAATCTTACTCATAACTTATGAAGTTTAAAAGGACAAAGATAAATGTTTAATATTCTAAGTTTAGAAATTTTAGCTTAAATTTTAGCTAACGATGTCTAAATGAAATAAATTAGTTCTTAGTTCCACAATTGATTGAAAAGAAATTTAGATAAAAAAAGGTTGCCAAAAAATGACAACCTTAGATTTATTAATCTATTGTATGATTTATTCTTTCTTTTTCTTTCCACCTAATAGACCACCTAAAACATTTTTTACTTCATTTTTAATATCTTCTTTTGGAGTGGTTGTTTTTGTAGAATCTGTAGCTGAGGTAGTAGTGTTGTTTTTGTCGCCACCTAATAAATTACTTAAAGCACTTGTGCCTTGACCTACTAACTTGTCTTTTTGCATTTTTACTATTTGTGAAGCTAAATTAGTAGTAGCTTGCTTTAAGTCTGTTTTAACGGTTGGTTTGCTAAAGTTTCCTCCTAAATTAGCAGTAATAGGGATATTTTCTAATTTTTGTTGTTCTTCAGGTGTTAATTTAGATAATAAAGAAGAAACTTCTGTGCCTAAATATTTCGCAGGAACATCAAATTTTACATCATAGTTCATTGATTGATCAAAACCATGTGTTCCACCTACAACCATATTAATGTCTTGATACTTTAAATTCATTGGTTTTAAAGCTACTTTACCATCTTTAAATGATAATGATGCTTTGATGTCGTTTAAGTTTAATTTACTAACGTCTAAGAATTTTACATTAGAGCTTAAAGCAGTTAATAAAGTTGAGTTTTTTTCGTTTACAGTAGCCGATAATAATTGACCTACTAAATCTCCAGAGATTGTTTTTAAATCAGGAGTCATATCATTCGTAAGATTTCCTGATAATTTTATAGTAGAATTTAGTTTTCCATTAATTGTATTTGCAATAGGTGCAATACTTTTAAGCATGTCTAATTGTGTGAATGATTCTGCAATATTAACAGAATTTAATCCTAAATCCATATTGAATTTTGGCTGATTTCCTTTTGTAGAAACTGTTCCAGTTAAACCAATGTTTCCACCAAAAATATCCATTTTTAAATTGCTTAATGTGACCGCTTCATCTTTGATGGCTAAATTACCAGAAACATTTTTTAAATTCAAATTGTCATATATTACAGTACCAGCATTAGCGGTTAAATTACAATCTAAGAAAGAAGGGATTTTTATAGCTTCTGTTGTTTTTTTGCCATCTTCAGCAGTAGTTGTAGTTGGAGCCATAAAATCAGAAACGACTAATTTTGTCGAATTCATATTAAAGCTTCCTTTTAAAACTTGTTTTTTAAATAAGAAGCCATAAAAATTATCTAAACTTCCAGCTACTTGAATATCTGAATCACCTGTTTTAGCATCAAATTCATTTAATCTAATTTGGTTTGGATTGAATGTTATAGAAGTGTTTTTAATTTCGAATGGTTTAGCCATTTCTGGTCCTTCATATTTAAATCCACTTAGGGAAATATTTCCTGCATTTTGTATGTTTTGGTACTGACTTGTTTCAACTGATTTCATGTCGAATTTTGTGGTTACATCAGCTTTTAAAATTCCAGATAATGGTTTGTCTAATTTTACAGGATAAGCTTTTGTAACATTAGCAAGGTTTATAGTTCCTTTTAAAGCAGCATCAACTAATGCATTTTGCGTTAGGTTTCTAATATTTGCTTTAGCATTAAATATATCTTGATCTATGGTAAACGATAATTGATCTAAATTTACATATGTATCATTCATTATGCCTGTTTCGTTTACAATGTGAGTGTCAATTACAATGTTTTTTACTGATTTTGGTAAATCAGGATATTGGAAAGAGGCATTGTTTGAAGCTAATTCAATATTAAACTTAGGAATTGTAGTTTCGGTAAGCTTACCGTCTACTTTTCCAGATACTTTAAATTCTCCTGTTGTTTTCACTTGATTTATATTTCCAGCATAAGCTTCAGGAATTAATCCTAAGAAATTTTTAAAATCAGAGGTTGGGGTTTTAAATGTTAGATTGTATAGTTGTCCTTCTTCCAGTAATTGAATGAAACCATCAAATTCTAATGGAAGTTGGTTTATTAAAGCTTTATTGTTTTTAAATTCATATTTACTATTGTCTAAATCAATACCCAAAACGGCATCTAATGATAAAGCAATGTTTTTAATGAAACTGGTTTTATCCATTTCAAAAGATACTTTAGTTGTTGTTTTAGTATCTAAATCTAATTTTTGAGCTGCAAAATTTCCTTTTCCTTCATGGTTAATGCTATCTAAAACCATTTTCATTTTTGATCCTTCATCAACAAAGGTAAAACGCATATTTTTTACACCATATTCTTGTATGTTTAAAGCAAATGGCTTGCTCTCTTCCTTTTTAGAATCTTCTTCTTGGTTTTTTAAAGCAATATCAAAATTACCTAATCCATCTTTGTTAATAATTACATTTACAATGGCGTTATTACTGCTAAAACCTTGTAAATTCATGGGTTCATTTTCGCCTTTAAAAAGCTCTTTAATGCTCATTTTTAAATTTAATTCTCCAGAATAAAACAAAGTATCACCTTCAAAAGGGGCTTTGTTTATAATGCTTAATTTATCGATGGTAACATTAGCATTTGGAAAATTTTTAAATAGGCTTAAATCTACATCTTCAAATGCAACTTTAGCATCAACATTTTCGTTTATAGATTTTAAAACTAAAGCTTTAATTTTATCTTTAAATAAAAACGGAATAGCCGCTAAAGCTATAACTGAAACTAGAACAAAGATTCCTAGTCCTTTAAGTATTTTTTTGAAGTTGATTTTTTTAGACATAATTACTTATTTTTTCTAAATTATATTTATTATATCACAAATGTAATACCAAAATATTGAAAATTAGATCCTTTAAGATAAAATTATTAATTGTCTATTTGGAGTTCTTCATTTGGTTTTAAATTGAACTTTTTTCGAAATAAATAAACGATTAAGTATAAAAAAGGAGTATCTATAAGTGCAATAAATGTTTTGAAGGCAAAACCACTAATAAATAATTTTCCAAAAAGATGCCATGGTAAAATTTTAAAATAGCATAATAATAAAAGAACGGAAAGTGTATCTACTGCTTGAGAAGTAATGGTAGAAAAATTATTGCGTAACCAAAGCATTTTACCATTAGTTAGTTTTTTCCAAAAATGGTATATTTGAATGTCGACATATTGTGCTGCTAAATAGGCTAGCATAGAGGCTAAAACAGCCAAGGCTGTTTGTCCGAATACTTTAGTGAAAGTTTCATCATTAATAGGGGAATTTTCTATTGCAGGAACATAGTTAGCAATATAAACAATACCTAAGGAAAAGACAGAAGCAAAAATACCAGTTGTAACAATCTGATTGGCTTTCTTTTTTCCATAGATTTCAGATATAATATCTGTTACTAGGAATGTGATAGGATATGGTATTATTCCAACTGATATTTCAAATAATTTAGCACCAAAAATTGTTGCGTCTCCAAAAGGATACCAGTAAAAAAATTTTTGAAAAATAAGATTGGAAACCACTAATGAACAGATGAAAAGACCTGCTAAAGTAAGGTAAATACGTTGTGCTAAAAGTTTATCTTTAATACTCATGTATCAAATGTAAGAAACGCAAGGATAATAAAAAAGCTATTTCAAACAATGAAGTTGAAATAGCTTTTAAAAATAGTAATAATAAATACTAATTTATTTTCAATTCAAAAGGCATAATTGCTTGAATTCCTTTTAATTGATTTGCTCTCTTTATTTGTTCTAATAATTGATAACCTTCTTCACCAATTTGCTCTTTTAATAAAGCATCTTTTGATTTAAACATTGAAATTCCTGTAAAGTTTCCTAAAAGATCTTCGAAACTTTTTTCATATTCAGGATAATTCTCAATTCTATAATCTTTGATTTTAGCAATTTTAGCTGCATATTTTAATGCTTCGTCAAGTCCTCCTAATTCGTCAACCAAACCATTTTTTAAAGCATCTGTTCCTGTCCAAACTCTACCTTGTGCAATTGCATCAACTTGTTCTGTTGTCATTTTTCTACCAGTTGCTACTCTGTTTAGGAATGTAGCATATACATTTTCAATGCTTTCTAATGTTTGATTTTTGAAATTCTCATCCATTGGTTCAAATAAACTATATCCAGCAGCATTGTCGTGTGTTTTTACTTGTTCTGCATTAATACCAATATTTTTAGCTAGTTGATTCATGTTTGGTAGCATTCCAAAAACACCAATTGATCCAGTTATTGTACTTGGCTCTGCGAAAATTCGATCTGCATTACAAGCAATATAATAACCACCAGAAGCAGCAACATTACCCATAGATACTACTACTGGTTTTACTTTTTTTGTAATTTCAATTTCTCTCCAAATTAATTCAGAAGTTAGAGCGCTTCCTCCAGGACTATCAACACGTAAAACAATGGCTTTTACATCATCATCATTACGAGCTTCTTCGAGAGATCTTTTAATAGAACCTTCTCCAATAATATTTATATCTCCTTCACCACCTCTTATTTCTCCTTGAGCATATATAACGGCAATAATTTCTTTTTTAGAATAATCAGAAGTGGATGTTCCTACTTTTTTGGCATATTTTAAAATGCTGATTTTATTATAGTCGTCATTTAATTTTATTTTTAAATTCTTTTTTATTGCATTATGGTATTCATCTTCATAGCTAACTTTATCTACTAAGTTTTTTGCTAAAGCAAGTTCAGGAGTTCTAGCACCTAAATTATTTGCAACTGCATTTAAACTGTCAATTGAAATTTTTCTACTTTTAGATATATCAGTAACAATAGTATTCCAAACAGAATTTAAAAGAACGCTAATTTGTTCTCTGTTTTCAGGACTCATTTCTTGGTTTAAGTAAGGCTCTACAGCACTTTTGTACTTTCCATGACGAATTACTTCCATTTTTATTCCTGTTTTTTCTTGTAGTTCTTTCATGAATAAAATTTCAGAAGAAAGTCCTTTAAAATCTAATTCTCCTACAGGATTTAAATATAAAGTATCTGCAACAGAGTTTAAATAATAATCACGTTGTGTTAAAAAGTTAGAATAAGCAACTACAAATTTTCCTGATTTTTTAAAATCTTCTAGTTTATCACGCAATGCTTTACTTTGAGCTAAACCTAATTGTGATTGATTGTTTAAAATAGAGATTCCTTTTATTTTATTGTCTTTTTTTGCTGCATCAATAGCATTCAATACATCAATTACACCATCATGGTTTGTTTCAAAATAGTTAAAATCTTTAAAATTAACTTTTCCAGCATAATCTAGCGAAACAGTTGATAAATCTAGTTCAATAACAGTATTGTCTTTCACATTAACAGCATCTTTGTCACCGCCCATTATAGCTCCTAAAAAGATTAACCCAAAGAAGAATACCATACAAAATACAAATATTCCAATAACGGTGGCCAGTACATTTCCTAAAAATTTCATTTTCTACTCATTTAATTTAATACATAAGTCTTATAAACGATTAAAATGTTACATGTTCATAAAAAAAACTAAAAACCTAAATAAGAAAACTAAAAATGTTTGTTATTTTGCCAAAGATGAAAAAGCAACATCAAGTTATAGTTTCTATAGGAAGTAATCAAGGGAATCGACTAGATAACCTTATTGCTGCTATTTCTTTTATTCATAAAGAAGTAGCTACCGTTATTAAAGTTTCTAAAGTGTATGAAACGCCTTCTTGGGGCTTTGAAAGTGAATCTTTTTATAACGGTGCATTATTATTGCATTCGTTTAAGCCTGCACAAAAGATATTGACGCAATTACTTGCAATTGAAAAAAAAATGGGACGTGTGCGTTCTGGAGAAGAAGGGTATCAAGCTAGAATTATAGATTTAGATATCATAGCTTTTGATGAGGAGGTTATAGAAACAAAAACATTGCAAGTTCCTCATAGTCAAATGCAAAACAGGAAGTTTGTTTTGTTTCCAATGCATGATTTAAAATTAGATTGGATACATCCTGTTTTAAAAAAATCAGTAGCTGAATTAATTGAAGAAACATTAGATAATAGTAATTGTGAAATTGTAACAGAAATAGTTTCTCCAATTGATAAAATAGGATTAAAAAAGTATAATTACATTGCAATTGAAGGCAATATAGGAGCAGGAAAAACAACATTAGTAAATAAAATTGCAGAAGATTGTAATGCCAAGCTAGTCTTAGAACGTTTTGCAGATAATCCATTTTTACCTAAATTTTATAAAGATCAGAATAGATATGCTTTTCCTTTAGAAATGTCTTTTTTAGCAGATAGATATCAGCAATTAACAGATGATTTAGCGCAGTTTGATTTGTTTAAGGATTTTATTGTAGCAGATTATCATAATTTTAAATCGTTGATTTTTGCAAAAATTACACTTCAAGAAGATGAATATCGTTTGTATAAAAACATGTTTGAAATAATTCATAGAGAAACACCAAAACCTGATTTGTATGTTTATTTATATCAAAATACTGATCGTTTATTAGAAAATATAAAAAAAAGAGGGAGAAGCTATGAACAAGATATTCAAGCAGAATACTTAGAAAAAATTAATAGAGGATATTTAGATTATATTAAAACGCAGACTAATTTAAAAGTATTGGTTATTGATGTTTCTACTTTAGATTTTGTAAAAAAACAAGAAGACTATGTTTTTTTATTGGAAGAAATTCAGAAAAAAATAGAGAGTGATTGATTTGAGGAGAGTTATACACACAGACTTGTTAATCTTCTTAACAGTAAAATAGTAGCCTTTTTTTGTTGCAATACAATAGTCTCACATTTTATACTCTTGTGATAAAATATCTTTCATTTTTAACAAAAAACCGCAAAAGAAAATAAGCCATGGGGTACCACAACTACGACTTTGATAAGGGGTATATACGGGGTTGATAGGGTGTATATAGGGAGTATCACCGTCTTTGACTCGTTTTTGACTCGTCCTAAAATAACTATACAAATACAATTCCTTAATCTGTTTATTTTACTCTATACAACGATTCTTCATTTGGTTAATACAATTTGTTGTCTTTTTAAATACTATTACTCTTCCATACTGTTTCTATACACTATCCTCCCTTTATCCTAACCTTTAAGTAACCTTTAATATGGAGTAGTAAGTTTTTGACTCGTCCTAAAACAACTATACAGGTTATTAAATTAATCCTGTTTTAACTATACAAATATAGTTTTTAACCCTCCATTTACTCTTGTGATTTTTTTTTCACTTTCAAAATAAAATTACAAAAGTTGTAAACTTTTTTTCAAAACGAAAAAAAAATCACAACATAAAAACAACACGAAATTCTGGAATTTCGTGTACTACTTTAAAAAAATAATTCCTCATTGTGTTTTTCTAACTATTTTTAAGAAAAGAAAATACGCATCCCAACCTTTTTTACTTTTTGATACTCTATAAGAATAAGGTTATTAAAAAAAAGATAAAAAAAAGGCATGGTCTTTGTAACTTTTTTATACGATTAATCGTATAAAAAGTATAGAACAGTTAAAAAGTACGTATTTATACGTACAAAAAACATTGAAAAATACGTATTTATACGTATTGACCGGTGTCTTTTTAAAAACTAGCTTTGACTTTTACAATTTGCTAATTAACCATTCACTTATGCATATAAAATTAAAATTAGGTGTGCTGGCAATGACTATTGCCTCACCCTTAGTGTTTGCCCAAGACATTCTTTGGGAAAAATCTTACGGAGGAAAACATGCTGAATATCTGTATGATGCTATTGCAACGCCAGATTATGGCTTTATTTTAGCAGGAAGTTCTATTTCGGGAAAAAACGGGAACAAAGAGGATAAAAACAAGGGCGATTTGGATTATTGGCTTTGGAAAATGGATGAGCATGGGAATCTAGATTGGCAAAAAAGTTTTGGAGGTAATAAAGTGGATTTATTGCAGAGTATTGCTATTACTCATGATGGTGGCTTTATTTTAGGGGGTACTTCTGCTTCTGATAAAGGACTCGATAAGAAGGAAGTGTGCAAAGGACAAGAAGATTTTTGGGTTATAAAACTCAATGCTAAAGGACAAGAAATGTGGCAAAAAACCATAGGTGGTAATGGTATGGAGCGTCTTTTGAGTATTGCACCTACAAAAGATGGTGGTTATATCTTAGGAGGTACATCGAGTTCAGATAAATCGGGTAAAGATGAAAAGGGAGTTGATGATGTGTATGGTAAAAGTGAAGATAGTAGAGGGAATCTGGATTATTGGGTAGTGAAATTAGACAAAGATGGAAAAGTGCTTTGGCAAAAAACCTTAGGGGGTAAATATGTAGACGAACTAAAAAGTATTTCACAAACTACAGATGGTGGTTATATTTTGGGTGGTTATTCTAATTCTCCTATTTCAGGGGATAAAACCGAGAGCAACTTTGGACTAGGTGATTACTGGATTGTAAAACTAGATGAAGAAGGGACAATAGAATGGCAACGCACTCTGGGTGGCGATCAAGATGATCATTTATTTGCGCTATCTCAGACTACAGATGGTGGTTATATTGTGGGTGGTAATTCTAATTCTGGTGCTACTAATTCCAAATCAAAAACCAACAAAGAAGGCACTGATTTTTGGGTGTTAAAACTAGACAAAACAGGGAATATCGATTGGCAAGAAACCTACAATTATGGGAAGATTGATATTTTAACTTCTATTGTAGAAAATCCGGATGGAAGCTACTTAATAGGGGGTTATGCACAGAGTGAAGCACAAGTGAAAAGTCAAAAGTCAAAAGTGAAAAGCCTGCAATCGGACAAAGAAGGTATTAACGATTATATTGCATTAAAAATCAATGCAAAAGGGGAAGAAATCTGGACGCAAACCGTAGGAAGCAAGGGTGAAGAAGTGATGAAAAAACTACTTGAAACCCGAGATGGTGGTTATTTGTTAGCGGGTACATCAAAAGGTAGTGTTTCTAGAGATAAAAATTCGGTAAAAGGCGGCTATGATTTTTGGGTGGTAAAACTACGCGATAAAGAGCGAGAGGAAAAAGCACGAATCACGGTAGAAGCCATGCCAAATCCGGCTATACATTTTACCAATGTGATTGTCAACTTCGAATATAAAAAAGGAACTGCTACCCTGTATGATTTAAATGGAAGAAGCTTGCAAAGTATGGAAATTACAGGAGACAAAACCATTCCTATGGAGCTTAGCACTTTACCACAAGGGATTTACCTTATAGAAATTAGAACCAATACCCAACACGGCAGTGTGAAGGTGATTAAAAAATAAAGAATTGAAAACAAAACGATACACCATGAGAATAACAAAACTGCTAACTATTGTATTGATAAGTGCTTTAGGGTTTGGGCAAAACGATCCTAGTAATGTGAATTTTACGGATATTGTTCCTCCTGCACCTTCTGTTTCTGCCTTAATGAAATTAGAAGAAGTACCTGTTAATTATTATACAGGGACTCCTGATATTTCCATTCCGTTATATGGTGAGAAACTTCATGAAAGACTTGACTTAAATGTGGGTTTAAATTATAGTTCTACAGGCATTAAGGTTGACGATATTCCAGGATGGGCTGGAGCAGGATGGGCTTTAAACTTTGGAGGTTCTATATCAAGAACCATGATTGGTAGACCTGATGATGATATGAATGGTATTTTTAATAATGGTTTTTTTACTTATGAGAGTATGGGAGATGAAGAAAAGCAAATTTTTCTTTGGAATGCTAATCGATTTCGGAAAGATACTGAGTATGACTTATTTCAATACAATTTTATGGGGAGAACGGGTCGGTTTTATCTTCATAAAGATCCTCTTACGGGGCAAATTAGACCTTATGATTTAGATGGAAATGCGAGTCATAAAATTATTTTAAATATAGATACTATCAATAATAAAGTTATTGATTTCACAATCATTGACCAATATGGTTATCAGTATCTTTTTAATGCTAAAGATTATACAACATCTATTTCACAACCTCAAGCCTTAGAACCATACGATCAATATGTTTCTGCTTGGCATTTAACAGCAGTTAAGAGTTCTTCAAATGATATTTTATGTCAATTTTATTATGATACTGCTATTGAAAACAGTATAACACCAACCAATGTGACGTATAATAATTTAATTAGCGAATACACGGGCATTATAGATGCTAATACAGGTTCAACACCTTCTTATCTTCCTGCTACTGTTTTTTCTTTTTCTACAACAACAATGGAATCTTCTGTTATAAATAGGATAGAAACAAAAAAAAGTAAAATTTATTTTGAAAGAGAAGCTAGAGTTCAAGGTTCTTCTTCATTTCAAAATGCCTATGTAGGGCATAAACTTAAAAGAATAATTATAAAAGATTTATTGGATAATGAAATAAAAAGATATGATTTTTTAATTAATACAAGTGTGTCTGAAAAAATATTTTTAGAGAAAATAATAACGCGTTTTCCAAATGAAACCGACACACATGATTATCTGTTAAGTTATTATAACCAAGGTAATTTACCAAAATTCAACTCTAAGGATAAAGATTTTTGGGGCTATTACAATAACTCTAATAACACCACTTTAAACCCTTTTTTGGGAGCTAATCGAAATGTAAACAAACAAGCCATAAAAACGGGTGTTTTAACTAGTATCAAATATCCAACTGGTGGGTCTAAGGTCTTTGATTTTGAGCCTAATACTTATAGTTATGTGGGAAGTGATCTATTAGACCCAAATAATGCAGATGATATTCCTGAAAACTTAACATATACTTTTAAAAGTTGGAACATTGCTTCTACACAAGTCAATAACAATAATAAAATAGTTTATTTTGAAGGAAATCAAATGATTGCCACTACTTTTAAGGCAGTTTCTTTTAATTCTTCTTTTCGGGATGATATTAAAGGGTATAAATTACTTGTTATCCCTGTTACTCCTAATTCTTATATTGATCCTAATGGAGGAATTACTGAATTTGACCCTAATTCTTTTTCAGATGATGATCTTACAGCAACTAACGCTAGGATTTCATACGCCATAAACATTGAAGATTGTGGCAATGTGCAGACTATAAATGAATGTTTAAAAAATCTTGTTTTAACAGGATGGTATAATTTTAAATTAGTGCAAGACAATCAACTGGCTATGTTTCCTGTAACCTATAGTGTATTTTTTAACTATAAGAGATTATCAGGAACTAATAAAAGTACGCTAGGTGGTGGTTTAAGAATAAAAAAGATACAGTTTTCTGAAGACAATAAAAATTATATAGAAACCTTATATAGTTATAATTTAGCTAGTGACGCTTCTCTTTCTAGTGGCTCTCAATTACAAAAACCAAAGAAAGAACCTTATATCATTACAAGAGATTTAAAATATTATATCCCTAGCAATGGAGGAACAACTCTCGGTGTTGTATTTGATGCAACTACTTATCTTGTTTATGACAATCAAAGTAGTTTAACAATTGCTTCTGACAAAGGGGCTTATGTGGGATATAAAAATGTTAAGGCAGAAAAAGTAATCACAACTTATACTACAAATCGGGTTGGAGATTTAATTGAATTACACACTCCTATTTTAGGAAAAGAAGAATATGTTTTTACTTCTCCTATTGATTTTCCGGATTACCCTAGTAACACTCCATGGGTTTACCCTTTTGCAACAAAGCCTTCTTTTGATTATAAAAGAGGCCTTCTTTTAGAGTCTAGAGTCTATGATAATTCCGATACATTACTTCAAAAGGAAATCAATGTTTACAATTATTATGATACTGCCATAAATTTAGGCTTTTCTTTAAAGGAAAGAGCAAGTTTTGATTGTCCGTTTGTTTCAGAATATACGAGTTATTCTGCTTTTAAAGCATTTCTGCTTAGAATGTATTATGAATTAAACAATAGACAAGTTCCAGGACAGCAAATTTGGGATAACTATTTTAATCAAGGTGATGTGCTTACTGGAGGTAATGGTTGGATTTTATGTGCAAAAGCAACTCGATACTTAGAATCAATCCCTAATATTCAAATTGTTGGACGAGCAGAATTAGTACAAAAAGAATCTATTCGTTATTTTAAAGAGAATGGTACTAGTACTACTCCTTTTGTTTCTCAAAATAGTTTTTTCACATACAACGCTATTAATAAAGAGATTAAAAGTCAGTCTACTACCAACTCAAACAATCAAACAATCGAGACAAAGTATTCATACGCACATGAAATGGGGAACCAAGCTTTAATTGATAAAAACATGATTGCTATTCCATTAAAAACAGAAGTAAAAAGAAGCGGAATTGCCCTTTCTTCTCAAGAAACCCAATACAAAGACTGGGGCAATGGCTTATTAGCGCCTGAAATTATAAAAACAGCCAAAGGAGCAGCCACAGCGGAAGACAGAATAAAATACAATGCACTGGACAATACTACAGGTAATCCACTAGAAGTGCAGCAAGAAGGCGGACAACCCATCACCTATATTTGGGGCTATAATAAAACGTTACCTATTGCTAAAATAGAAAATGCCACCTATGCCCAAGTGCAACCATATGAAGCTAATTTGCAAACCCTTTCTAATGGAACAGATGAAGCGAGTTTGATAACGGCTTTGAATAATTTGAGAGTTGTTTTACCCAATGCGATGATAACCACCTATACACACAAACCACTTATAGGTGTAAGTACTATGACTGATCCTAAAGGGAATTTTGTACGATATCATTATGATCCTTTTAACCGATTGGAATTTGTAACGGACAAAGATGATAAGGTAGTAAGCGAAAACAAGTATCATTATAAGAATTAGAAAACTTTATAATTGACCAATATGGGTGTAATTAAATAATGCTATTTACATGCTCAATATTTTTCTTTCTTGGAACGATAACAGAAAAGAGAAATGGTTGAAAAATGAGGTAAAAAAAGTAAAATAAACCACCCCGCCCGATGGGCACCCCTCCACAGGAGGGGAATGTAAAAAAAAGGAAACAACTATTAGTTATGAAAAAAATAATATACCTATTAACCCTAATTCCCTTTCTTGCTTTAGGACAAAGTCCTGATCAAAACTGGGTAAAAACCATTACGTACAAACAACCCACTACAACTCCGATTCCAGATCCTGATGTAAGTGTTGCCAATGTACAAGTGAGTTATTTTGATGGACTGGGAAGACCTATTCAACAAGTAGCCCACCAACAATCCAACTCTGGAAAGGACATTATAACCCATATAGAATATGATGAATTTGGCAGACAAACCAAAGAATATCTGCCTTTTCCGAATCAAACAGCCTCATTAAATTATGTAAATAGTACTACCACACTAACGGAATTAAATACTTTTTATAGTACTTATAATGGTGGTACTACAAATCCATATAGCGAAAAAGAACTAGAAGCTTCTCCACTAAACCGAGTGTTCAAACAAGCTGCTCCAGGTGATCCTTGGGCAATGGGACAAGGCAAAGAAATAAAATTGGAATACGATACCAATCTAGCAAACGATGTACGTTCCTATCAGGCCAATGCGACATGGAATGCTGCTTTAGGCTTATACACCATTAGTATTCAAGACTTAGGCTATTATGCCCCAGCACAATTATATGTTACTATTACCAAAGATGAAAACTGGACTTCAGGAAAAAACAACACCACCGAAGAATACAAGGACAAAGAAGGACAAGTGGTATTAAAACGTACTTTTAACAATAACACACCACACGAAACCTACTATATTTATGATCAATTTGGCAACCTTACTTACGTGATTCCACCATTAGCAGAAGGCATTGCCAGTCAGGCTAATTTGGATAATTTAGGGTATCAATACAAATACGACCATCGCAACCGATTAGTAGAAAAGAAATTACCCGGTAAACAATGGGAATTTATTATTTATGACAAACTAGATCGACCTGTAGCTACCGGACCTGCTTTTGCTCCTTTTAGTGGAGACCCAAATATAGGTTGGATGATTACTAAATATGACTTATTCAGTAGAGTTGCTTATACAGGTTGGTATAGTGCTACTTATCCTAATTCGAATGGAAGAAAGCAAATGCAAGATCTATACAACAATCAGTCTACCATTAGTGAGTCCAAGGGAAATGAAACCATAAATTATGTTTCTACAGGATACACGAATACCACTTTCCCTACAACTGGATTCTACTTGTTAACGGTTAATTATTATGATGATTATGCTTATCCAAATGCTCCAAATCCTGTGCCAACGCAAGTGGAGGGCCAGACTATTGCTAGCAATGTAAAAGGATTGCCAACAGGTTCGTGGACAAGAGTTTTAACTAGTGGAGGAGAATTTAAAGGGGAAACCAGCTACACCTTATACGATGATCGTTATCGACCGGTACGTGTTTATACATCTAACCATTTAGGTGGATTTACACAAGTAGATTCTAAACTGGATTGGGCTGGAAAAACCGAATATACCGTTACCACTCATAAATACGACACTAATGCTACAGTACTAACGGTTACCGATCGTTTTAGCTATTCCCCACAAGATCGTTTAACCCAACACAAACAGCAAATAAACAGTCTGCAAGAACAGCTTATTGCCCAAAATACCTATGATGAACTAGGACAACTCATCAGTAAAAAAGTAGGTGGCACCAATGTAAGCCCAAGCGCTACAGGACTCCAAAAAGTAGATTATACCTACAACGTGAGAGGTTGGCTGAAAAGCATTAATGATGTTAATGATATTACCACTGAAAACGATTTGTTTGCTTTTAAAATCAATTACAATGATCCTGAAAATGCCACTGCTTTATTCAATGGTAATATTTCAGAGACTTTTTGGAAAACAGGTAATGATAATATTGCCCGAAAATACAGCTATGATTATGACCATCTAAATCGTTTAATCAATGCTACGTATAAAAAAGGAATAGCTTCACTAAACTCCTATGGAGAATCTCAAACTTACGACAAAAACGGAAACATACAATCTCTACAACGCTTTGGAGAGTTTGACGATGTAGATTATACCTTGCAAATTGACGATTTAGCATATACTTATCATACAGAAAACAAAAACCAACTCTTAAAAGTATTTGATTCTACAAACAATCCTAGAGGCTTTAAAGACGATGGTAATGGTATTGCAGATCCTACTGATGATTACACCTACGATGCTAATGGAAATATGACAAAAGATGATAATAAAGGCATCACAAATATTATCTATAACCATTTAAACTTACCTGTTAAAATTCAATTTGACAACGGAAATAAAATTGATTATATTTACAATGCAACAGGCATTAAAGTAGAAAAGAAAATCACAAAAAACAATACTTTGGCAAATCAAACAACCTATTTACAAGGCGGTTTTCAATATGTAGGCACTTCGTTACAGATGTTTCCACATGCTGAAGGCTATGTAAGTGTTGTGGAAATAAACGGAGCCAACAGATACAACTATGTATTTAATTACACCGACCATTTAGGAAATATTCGTTTAAGTTATAGCACAGATCCAAGCACAAAAGCATTAGAAATACTAGAAGAAAATAATTACTACCCATTTGGTTTAAAACATGCTAATTATAATATGAGTAGAAAAGCATATTACAAAAGTGGTGGAGATCTTGTCTTAGAAGAACCTTGCCCGAGTTGTCCTATTGATTTTAAGTATAATTATAAGTATAATGGCAAAGAACTGCAAAGTGAATTAGGGCTTAACATGTATGACTATGGAGCAAGGAATTATGACCCTGCTTTAGGGCGTTGGATGAATATTGATCCGTTGGCGGAGAATAGTAGAAGATGGACACCATATAACTACGCTTATAACAATCCTATGTATTTTGTAGACCCTGATGGAATGCAAGCTGAAGCTACTGATCCAGTAAAGAAGATCATATCTTTACAAAAAACTGGAAATGTAAATCCTATACAGGTAAATTATAATAGTAAATGTTTATTGTGTGGAACTTCTCAAAAAACAATAACTCCTACATCGCAAAATTCAGGAACAGGAAAGATAACAGAAATTTCAAAAATGAAAGAAGCTGAACGTGGTTTTATATATGATGTGATGACTGGAGGAGGCACTCCAGAGTTTACTCTTTCTGTTACTTCAACAGAAATATCTGTGAACTCTCAGTACTTTGATTCTTCAGGAAACAAGGTTGATAACATTAGTGATGCTTCTAGTCTTACCACAACTACGAATACTACAGTTACAACAGTGAATGTTGGAATAGGCAAAGTGGCTGATGAAGCATCTGTAACAAAGTCTTCAACAACTTCTACATATAAAGTATCTAGAAAACCCAACTCAGAACTTCGACGAGGATATAGTTTATCAGACGGAAAAACTATGTCAACAAAACCAACAATTTCTACTGCGAAAACATCAAGTACTAGTTCTACACTTCAAAATGTTGCAAAACAAGAAGCAAAGCAAAATTTTGTACAAGGAGCGGAATCTGTTGTTGATGAGTTTAAAAAAATACCAGGATCTATGGATAGAAATTTTCATGAATCATTGAAAAAATTATAATTAAATGAAAGCAAATCAAATAATTAAAATCATTATTGTCTTATTAATAGTTTATTGTGTGCTGGCAATTGTTCGTTCAAGCAATTTATTATATATTGCGTATACAGATGATTACTTTTATAATTTTAAATTTGAGCCGAGTTTACTTATTCAAAAATATCCTATTTACATTAATGCTAACTATACTTATACTTATATAATTGGGATTATTCTTTCAATTTCTTTTAAATGGTTACTTGATGTAGATTGGAAAGCATTTGTTATAGCAATAATTTTGGGCTTAACTTGTTTTAGATTACTTGATTCGAGTATTCGTCCTCTCTTTGGTCTTTTTCAAAATATTCGGTTGAATATTATATTCCATTTAGTAACTTTTATTGTGTTATTATTTCTAATGTTATTTCTATTCAAACGAATTAAATTTCTAATGTTCCAAAATGAAAATGATAAGCAAATTTCTTAGAGCTCTATAAATATAACGGGAAAGAACTGCAAACGGAATTGGGATTGAATCTATACGATTATGGTGCAAGGAATTATGATGCAGCTTTAGGTGATGGATGAATATTGACCCACTGGCGGAAAATAGTAGAAGGTGGACACCTTATAATTACGCTTACAATAATCCGATGTATTTTATAGATCCTGATGGAATGCAAGCGGATGATTGGAGAAATAAAAATGGAGAATTAGTTTATGATACTAAAAAACAAGAGTATACAAAAAATGCAACTGCACAAGATAAGAAATTTGGTGATGCGTTGAGAAATTCAGGAGATGAAGGACAAAAACAATTTGATGCACTAACTCAATCAGAAGCTAAAATAAAGGTTGATTTTATAGAAGGAAAATCTACAATGACAGGGATGTTAGGATTTACAAATATAACAGAATCAGGAACTGATAGTGATGGTAATTTTATTGTTAAAGAGGCAACAATTGATATTTATTTAGGTTCTATTAAAGAATTTCATAAAGCAATTATGGAAAGTGATAATCCTACAGAAGAATTTTCAGCGACTGCAAAACAAGAAGAAAGTATTAATATTATTAAAAACAATAATTTGACTCCTTTTGATATGGCTGTTGGTACTTTAGGTCATGAGATTGGACATACAAATAATAAGAATGCTGAAATGATGGAGCAAGAGAAAAAAGGGAAGAGTTTTGGAAAATATGGTTCTGAATTTTTACCACAAATAATTGATAATAGAATATTAAACGATATTGCAAAAAAGAAATGATATGAAAAATATAATTATTTATATGCTGTTTTTTTCTTTCATGTCTTGTAAAAGTCAAAATACAGAGAAATTAACATTTGATTCGATAAAATATGATTTAATAAATTTTTTAGTTTCTAAAAATGAACTTGATAATACTAGAGCAAACAAATTGAAAAATGGAAAAGATAAATTTAATTTGTCAGGGTTATTTAATAATAGAAAAGAAGGAGACTTAATTAATGGAATATATAGTTTTTCTGTGTTTAGCTCTCATTCTAGAGGATACTTCATTATTGTTGAAAATAATACTTTTACAATATTAGATATTTCTACAAGAGTAGGATTAGATAAAGCAATTAAGGATGTTTTAGATTTTTCTGAAAGAAGTAAATATTGTGTTTCTATATCAAATGAAATTATTACTAGATTAATTACGGTTTATTATAATAAAAATAAAAATCCTTTAGCTGGATTTGACCTTAATTGTGAAAAAGGAGTTTTAAATACAGATGATTTACCTTGAAAATTGGATTTAGTTTAAACAAATAAAGGCGATTCCTAACCCGTCTCACCAAACCTCTAATCCGTTTTAAGCATTTATAAGCCCATATAACGGTAATGTTTCAAAGGTTAGTGATGATTTTACTTATAAAAAATAGTTATAGGCACCAATACTATTACCTATATTTACAATGCAACAGGACAAAAAGTAAGCAAAATAGTGAATGAAGCAACCAACATAACCCAAACCAATTATTTAGCAGGAGGTTTTCAATACAAAAACAATGTATTGCAATTTTTTCCGCATGCTGAGGGCTATGTAAAACATGAAGCAAACAATTACAGCTATGTTTTTAATTATACTGACCATTTAGGAAACGTAAGAGTCAGTTATTCAGATATAGATAAAAATGGTAGTTTAGGGGGTGAATTAAATGTTGAAAGTTGTGAAACTCATTATGACAGAAATGGTAATCCATATACTATTTGCAATACTTATTTTACAGACTCAATACTAGAAGAAAATCAGTATTATCCTTTTGGACTGAAACATACTGGATACAATGAAGGAACAAATCAACCAAATTACCAGTATAAATATAACGGCAAAGAACTGCAAACAGAGCTAGGACTGAACATGTATGATTACGGAGCTAGAAATTACGATGCTGCTTTGGGTAGATGGATGAATGTTGATCCATTAGCGGAGAATTCAAGAAGATATAGTCCATATAATTATTCGCTTAATAATCCTGTTTATTTTATTGATCCTGATGGAATGGATATAATTGCTTTTTTTCAAAAAGATAGTGATGGTAATCATATTGGTAAATCAGAATATGAAAATATAATAAATGAAGGTTTAGGTGGTCAATTTAAAGCTAAATTAACTGAAAATCCAAACGGCTCTTTTACTGTTACTTTAGAAGCAACAGAAGAAGGAGGAGATATATCAAAATTGTCCACTGAAGAAAATAATTTTTATAATAGTATAAATAATGTTGCTAATGACAGTGAGAATTTAGTTATACAAAAAATTGTTAAAAATGATGAGACTGTTGATATTGGATCTTTTGTTACAAATAAAATTGATGTGGGAGATATTGCAAAGTTTAACGGGATATCAGATAAAAATCATACTGGCTCTACTCAACAAGGGTTGTTTGCTCATGAGACAGATGAACAATATCGATTTAATAAAATTCCTAATAGTCAAAATATGGATAAATATGAAAAATATTTTAACTTTGATAATCCACATGCGGGTTCAATTATTACTGAAAATGGTGTTAACGGTAATGAGAGGTTGCCAGGAGAATATATTAAAGGAATTAACTACATTAAATCATTTAAGGAAAAGAATGGTACTACCACTTTAGAAAAGATAACAACTAAAACGAATAACATGATTATAAATAAAGAATCAAAATAATGAAAAAGTTAATTTATTTTATTATCTTATTGTTTTTAAGTTGTAAATCAAAAGATTGTATTAAAAAAGATAACTCTTTGGTAATTGAATTTAATAATAATTTAGATATTGTAAAAAGAATTCATGATAGAAATCCAAACGATTCAATTACTATTGATTCATATAAAAATGCGATTAAATATTTATATCAAAAAACTAACATAATGTCCAAATCTGATTATAGTTCTACAATAGGGTATCTTGATGATAATGATTATAATAATGATATGAAATTATGGAAAAAGTGGTTGAAAGAAAATTCGTGTTTACAGTAGTGAACCCCAGCTCATCGAGGGTTATTCAATACTGGGTAATGTGTCAAAGATTAGGTAATGTTTCAAAGTTAGTGATACCTGTTTTTTATAATTGTTAATCCATTGATAAACAAAGTTTAATTAAAGAAAAGTATAGAAAAGGAACGCAATATTGCGTTCCTTTTTCTGTTATATAAGCCCTTAAAACGAAGAAAATGATAAAAAAGTCGACCTCGTGTATCAGAATTAGTGATGGCTTTTTTGTATTAAAAATATTTTTTAAAAGTATACTATTACCTATATTTACAATGCAACAGGACAAAAAGTAAGCAAAATAGTGAATGAAGCAACCAACATAACCCAAACCAATTATTTAGCAGGAGGTTTTCAATACAAAAATAATGTGTTGCAATTTTTTCCGCATGCTGAGGGCTATGTAAAACATGAAGCAAACAATTACAGCTATGTTTTTAATTATACTGACCATTTAGGAAACGTAAGAGTCAGTTATTCAGATATAGATAAAAATGGTAGTTTAGGGGATGAATTACAATACTATTGTAAGCCTAGAGTACCTTCAAATTGTATAGAGTATTTTACAAGCTCAATATTAGAGGAAAATCATTATTATCCTTTTGGACTGAAGCATTCAGGATATAATATGAATAATTCTCAACCTAATTACCAGTATAAATATAATGGCAAGGAACTGCAAACTGAGTTGGGGCTTGACCTTTACGATTATGGAGCTCGAAATTACGACCCTGCTTTAGGTAGATGGATGAATATTGATCCGCTGGCGGAGAATAGTAGAAGATGGACACCATATAACTACGCTTATAACAATCCTATGTATTTTGTTGACCCTGATGGAATGCAAGCAGAACATGATTATAAATATGGTACAGATGGTCAAATAACTTTAGCAAAAAAGACAGAAGATAAAACAGATAGATTAATAGCTGAAAATGGAGATGTTATTGCTGATAATATTGATAAGAGAATTTTGAAAGATGGCATTAACATTGCTCAAGACGGTTTAAGGATAGATGGACTACATAAGAAATATGAAAGAAATTTTAATGATAAAGTTGGGGAATTATTAACAAACATTTCTTTATATGAACAGAAAGAAATTGCTTGGGGATTCTTTGGTGAAAAGAAAGGTAACAATGCTTTTATTGTTATTTTAGGATATGGTAACAATAATTCTCATAATTCAGACGGACCAATTAGTGAACATGGAGGTATTGAAAATTCATTGTTAATATCTAATCATACACATCCATCCTTTTGGGATAAAAATATTGGAGGTAGTTACATTGGAGAAAGTAATGGTTTTCCAACTCCAAGTGAACCAGATTGGAGCTCTTCTTACAATGCTAACACTAATTATGTATGGGGAAGAAGTGGAGTATCAGAATTTGGGATAAATAATGGTAAAAGAGAATTTAAATTAGTTAGAGATTACGCTAAAGAAGGTGGTACAAAAGATATTAATTACGTTAAAAAAATACTAGGATGGAAAAAACCTTTTACTATGCCAAAATAGTTATTTTATTTTTTATAATAACTAGCTGTGAAAATAGAAACTCAAATCTTATTAATGCTAAAAAGTACACTACAAGTATTAAATCAATATCAGATAGTTTAAATAAGTTGAAAACTTATAATCTTGATTTACTAATTTGTAGTTATTCTGAAGATTCAATTTATGGCAAATTATTATTTGAATCTCCTAATAAGCCATATTCTATTGGTACAGCTTATTATGATTATGAGAGAGTTAATAATATTGACATTCTCTTTATTGATTATTCAGAGGTTAAAAATTTAACAAAAACTGAGAATGATAAATTATATAATAAAGAAAAAATTGGCGATAATTATTATAAAATTGAACATTTAGTTAAAAGTGGTAAAATAACTTTTGGTAAAAAATTTACAAATTATCCTTTTCTTAAATTTATATTTTGTAAAGAAAATATTAGTAATGTAAATTGTTTGGATAACATTATGGAATCTAAAGCCTATTATGAAGCTTATGAATCAAATATAGAATATGAAGAAAAAATATTCTATCCAAATTGTAATTAAATTGATGTTTTTCTTGATTAACGACACAAAGTTAAAGGTGATTCCTAACTGTTTCGCCTCAATCCACAAACCCATTACAAAGCCCATAAACCTCACTAAATAGGTAATGTTCCAAAGTTAGTAATACCATTTTATAGTTGCTAATCCATTGAGAAACAAAGCTTAATTAAAGAAAAACATAAAAAAGGAACGCAATATTGCGTTCCTTTTTCTGTTATATAAGCCCTTAAAACGAAGAAAATGATAAAAAAGTCGTCCTCGTGTATCAGAATTAGTGATAGCTTTTTTACTTATAAAAATAGTTGTAGGCACCAATACTATTACCTATATTTACAATGCAACAGGACAAAAAGTAAGCAAAAAAGTGAATGAAGCAACCAACATAACCCAAACCAATTATTTAGCAGGAGGTTTTCAATACCAAAACAATGTTTGCAGTTTTTTCCACATTCTGAGGGTTATGTAAAATATAATTAAGGAGATTATAGCTATGTGTTTAATTATACTGATCATTTAGGAAACGTAAGAGTCAGTTATTCAGATATAGATAAAAATGGCAGTTTAGGGAATGAATTACAATACTATTGTAAGCCTAGAGTACCTTCATTGTATAGAGTATTTTACAGACTCAATACTAGAAGAAAATCAGTATTATCCTTTTGGACTGAAACATACTGGATACAATGAAGGAACAAATCAACCAAATTACCAGTATAAATACAACAGTAAAGAACTACAGGCAGAGTTAGGGTTGAATATGTATGATTACGGAGCTAGGAATTATGATGCTGCTTTAGGTAGGTGGATGAATATTGATCCGCTGGCGGAACAAATGAGAAGGCACTCACCATATAACTACGCTTTTAATAATCCAATATCTTTTATAGACCCTGATGGTATGGCTCCAGATGGTATTTTTATTGATGAAGATGGAAATAATATTGGTAATGATGGTAAAGAAGATAATAAGGTTTATGTTATAAAAACTAAAAGCAGTCGCTTTGATTCTGGTGCACCATCTGCTGGTATAACTAAGAAGCAGAGAAATGAAACTATAGATTTTATTAAAAATAATTCAGGTAATACAGAGGCATTTGAATCTAATAATATTGCCTATGAAAATAGTGTAGAGATTGAAGGAAGTACAGAGAATAGACAAACTATGGTAGATATTGTTAATCAAGATGATGGTAGTGGTGGTACAAAACCAGAAAACAATAGAGAATATGGTGGTGTAATTAAACTTGATGGAACAGTTGAACAAGCAACACCAGGACCTGTCACAGACCCTTTAACAAGTACACAAGCAAGTATAACTTTGTCGGGTTATAAAACTGAATCCACATTTCATTCACATCCGAGTGGAACAAATTCTACAGGAGGTAATAATAATAGTTTTGCAGGTTCTTCATCAACAATTGGAGGTAGTTCATCTAACGGGTACTTTAGAAAAGCTCCTTCAAATGCGGGAGGAGATATAGCAAATAGCGATAGTAAAGTTAATTATGTTTTTGCGAGAAGTAATGGTACTGTATATATATATATAATAATACAGGAGTTATTGCAACAGTTCCTCAAAAATATTTTGTAACGCCTAAAAAATAAATAAAATGAAATTTAAAATTTTAATATTGTTTTTGGGTATAAATCTTAGTTTGTTTTCTCAAAATAATACCGATAACTATAAAACAATGCTAGATTCTGCTGTTGTAATTAAACTAAATGAAGTTTATAAACATTATAATGAAGAATTAAAAAAAGATATAAAAACAGAAAATTGGAAGAGTTACATCTCTGAATATAAAAACAGATTGGAAAATATTTATTTAATAGATAACAATCATAACCCTTTTCATTTAGACAAATATAAACCCGTCACAAATAATTTCAAAGAAATTAATCTGTACGAAAAGAAGAATAAAAAAATATTAAAAAAAGGTATTAATGCTTGGAAGGTTTCTTCAACTTTAAGTAAAAATCAGTTAAGTATTTTTATAATAGATTTTATTATAACCTATAGTGATGGTAAATATAATTTCTCTAATGGTGGAGGTTCAACTATCATATTTAAGTATGATTGCAATAAAATGAACTGGGAATTAATAAATAATACTACAGTAGGTATTTAGGGAATTGAAAATAATTTTTGAAACAACAAAACCACTCAATCGAGTGGTTTTGTTGTTTTATAAGAGTTGTTTACTCTTTTTCTTTTTGATATTGTTTATAAAAACTAAAACCAACAACAGCAATACCAAACACAGCAAAAACCACAAGTAGTGCTACTGTAGGATTATCACCTGAAGGGATTTTAATTGTTGTAGGGTCAACAAGAGGAATAATAATAGTAAACATTATTTATAAGCTTGTTTAGTTTTATAATCTCTAATATTTAAATCCAAAAAACGAATAATCATAGCTTTATCTTCTTCGTTCATATCTTGAATAACTTCAAATTTTTTAAATAACTCTTTGTCTTTAATTAGAGCCATATCATCCCACGCTGGCGCAAGCATCTTGCTTGTGCCCACAAAGTAAATAAAGCAAAACCACTCTGTAAAAAGGGGTAATGTTTCAAAGTTAGTGATACCTGTTTTTATAATTGCTAATACAATGATATACAAAGCTTAATTGAAGAAAGCATAGAAAAGGAACGCAATATTGCGTTCCTTTTCCTGTTATATAAAGCCTTAAAAACGAAGAAGATGGTAAAAAAGTCGACCTCGTGTATCAGAATTAGTGATGGCTTTTTTGTATTAAAAATATTTTTTAAAAGTATACTATTACCTATATTTACAATGCAACAGGACAAAAAGTAAGCAAAATAGTGAATGAAGCAACTAACGTAACCCAAACCAATTATTTAGCAGGAGGCTTTCAATACAAAAACAATGTATTACAATTTTTTCCACATGCTGAGGGCTATGTAAAATATGAAGTAAACAATTACAGCTATGTTTTTAATTATACTGATCATTTAGGAAACGTAAGAGTCAGTTATTCAGATATAGATAAAAATGGTAGTTTAGGAAATGAATTACAATACTATTGTAAGCCTAGAGTACCTTCAAATTGTATAGAGTATTTTACAAGCTCAATATTAGAGGAAAATCATTATTATCCTTTTGGACTAAAACATGAAACGCATAATAGTTCTAATGCTTATCAATATAAGTTCAATGGGATTGAGCTTCAAGATGAATTAGGACTTAACATGTCTATGGATATGCGTCAATATGATCCAGCAATTGTAAGATGGGTAGTGCAAGATCCTGTAGTGCATTTTGATTATTCTCCATATAATACTCTTGATAATAATCCTATATATTAGAAAGACCCTAGTGGGGCTAATTTTGAAATGCCAAGTTGGATGAAAGATTTATGGGATGCCTCAGGTAGTGGAACTACACATTGGACAAATACCGAGAAGGGTACTTTTTCAAATGGTATAGATGAAATTTATGAAAATGGAGATCCTAAAAAGAATAAATCATCAATTAAGAGCAATGGACATGTATTGAATTTTTTAACAAAGAAAAGGATTCTAAATTATGGGATATTGCCAATAGTGATAAAACCATAAAGAAAAGAACACTCATTTTATATGCCCATGGAGGAGCAGATAATATATTAGGTCCAAATGGGACTATTAGGAGTTCTGAAGAATTGAGTAAATTATTGGAAGCATTGTCTCCTCAATGGAAAGATTTTATTGAAAATGGAGGTGATTTTACTTTAATTTTAAAAGCATGTAATACTGGAAGAGTTAGAAAAAATGAGCGAATTAATTTTGCTAGAAATTTATCTGATGATATAGAAGGGTAACTGTAATAGCCCCAAATGGGCTTTATATCGTAAGAGGGTTTTTAGGAATAAATTGGGAAGGAGGAATTGATAGTGAAGGAGATGATGATGTGTGGAATGTTTACAATAACGATGAATTGATTAATACAATAAAAAACTATGATTAAATATGAAAATTAAAATATTATTATTAACATTAATTATTTTAATTTCCTGTGAAGATAAGGAAATTATAAGAAAAGAAGAGCTTGTAAATTATAAGAATGAAATAATCTTAACAGGTAATGTTTATACATATTCTAAGCTAAGTCTTTTCTTTGAAAAAGAAAAAAATTATGAATCAATTCTACCATATTCTTTAATAATGGCATATAAATATAATAATGCAGATGCTTATTTTGATATTTATAGAATAACTATTAAATTAAATAATGATGGTGTCTTTGATTACAAAGCTATTACCAAAATTGATCCAAAAACCTCAAAATTTGCTATTGATCATCTAAAAATAAGTGTTGATTTAGGAGATATAACAGCTAAAAAATACTTTGCTAAATATCATGAAGAAGGTATTTTTTTGAAAAAAAATTTAGAATTGGCAAAAAGAATAAATGAAGAAATAAAAATTAGGTAAAGCTGTCGGTAATGTTTCAGATTTAGTAATACAACTTTTATTGGAGATTAATGATTTGATAATCAATAAAAAAATAGAAATAGGTATTAAAGAGGAACGCAATATTGCGTTCCTTTTCCTGTTATATAAAGCCTTAAAATGATAAAAACTAAGATCTTGTGTGTTAAAGATTACTATGATTTAAGCAAGGTAAATTTCATTTTTTTTTAAAAGATTTTTCATATAATTTCCCTTGTTTTACACAAGCACATATTCTGTGAACCAATTTATTTCTCACTAACATTTTGTTTTTTCCTTCTGCAACTCTTTTTAAGAAATACTCTCTAATTTCAGGGACATTTTTACAGGCTGATATTGCACTCATGTGTAACCCAACACAAACAACAAATAAACAGTCTGCCAGAACAGCTTATTATCCAAAATACCTATGAAGAACTAGGACAATTGATCAGTAAAAAAGTAGGTGGAATCAATGTAAGCCCAAGTGCTACAGGACTACAAAAAGTACATTATACCTATAACATGAGAGGTTGGCTGAAAAGCATTAATGACATTACCACTGAGGACGATTTATTTGCTTTTAAATTAGTTATAATGATCCAACAAAAGCTCTATTCAATGGGAATATTTCAGAGACTTTTTGGAAAACAAACAGTGATAATACTTTAAGAAAATATGAATATTCTTATGATGTATAAATCAAATTGCTTTATTAAAATAATAATTTATTTTTGTAAGAATAAACCAATATTTCTTGAACTAATAAAATAAGATAAATAAAATGAATAAAAAAACGATTCTACAGTTAGTATTAATTCCTTTACTATTTGGTGCATGCTCGTCAGATAACAGTATTGAAACAGATAATGGAGATACAGATGGAGGGACATCAACAAGTATCGTAGGGGCTACAATAGCTACCAATACAAATAAGGAATTAAACGCTGTATATTTTGCTAATGAAACAGTAGGCTATATTGTAGGAGGAGACGTAACATTAAATGCTGCAAATGACACGGCAATTATATTGAAAACCACAGATGGAGGTGTAACATGGAATTCAATATATTCTGATACAGGATTTTACGCAATTAGTGTGTATGCAGCGTCACCTACAGTTGCTTATGTTACAACAACGGCTAATTTTATTTTAAAAACAATTGATGGGGGAACTACTTGGGAAAGAATAGAAATTGCGACAGATGATTTTTTTATGTCTCATATTAATTTTTCAAATACTAATACAGGATATATTGTTGGGTCTAAAAATGCAAATGGAGTATTATATAAAACAATTGATGCAGGAAATACTTGGGTTGATGCAACAGAAAGCGATACTGTTTTAAGCGGTCTTTTAATAGATAACCAACTTACAAGTATTGAATTTTCATCTACAAATACTATTTTGATATCAGGTGGTTTGTGGAATAATGGTACGATTCTTAGAAGTACAGATGCAGGAGATACTTGGAATAAAAATACTATTTCAGGGAATATTAAAACTACTGATGTAAATATTGTGGGAAGTTTGGGATTTTTAGTGGGAAATAATGGGGTAATTAATGGCAGTTCAGAACTAGGAGAGTTATATAAAACTATAGATAATGGAGAAACTTGGAATTTAGTGGATACAGATTTTAATAATCGTATATCAAGACTTAGTTATAAAGGCGAAGCAATTTGTATTGTAGGAAGAAATAAAGCAAATGATTTAAGTAACCCAGAATTCTTAATGCTTTCTAAAGATAATGGAAATACATGGAGTCGTGTAGAACACGATTTTGTAGTAGCGGGATGGAATGATGTAACTTTTATTTCTGAAACAAAAATAATAGCAGTAGGTTATAACGGTCGTTCGGTTTTAATAGAGTTATAAATAAAGTTTTAACAGTAACTTCTTAAAAAAACCTCTTTTAATTTTTTTAAAAGAGGTTTTTTTAAGTTCAAACTATTTTAATCTTATTGCAATTTCTGAAACAAATCCCAAATAACAATTCCAGCACTAACCGAAATATTCAAAGAATGTTTGCTGCCCACTTGTGGAATTTCAATCACTCCATTGCTTTCGTTAATGGCTTCTTGCGAAACACCTTTCACTTCATTACCAAAAATTAAAGCATATTTTTCATTATTTGCTACAGTAAAATCATTAAGCATTACTGCTTTTTCTGTTTGCTCAATAGAATAGATTTTTACTTTTTCTTCTTTCAACTTAGTAATAACCTCTAAAACATCTTTAGCATATTCCCAAGTTACCGTTTCAGTGGCTCCAAGTGCTGTTTTGTGAATTTCTTTGTTAGGAGGAATAGCAGTAATACCACACAAATAGATTTTTTCAATTAAAAAAGCGTCAGAAGTCCTAAAAACGGAACCAATATTATGTAAACTTCTAATATCGTCTAAAACAACAATAATAGGTGTTTTTTTAGCTTCTTTAAATTCTTCTATGTTCTTTCTGTCTAATTCTGCGTTGGCTAACTTTCTCATGGTGCAAAGATATTTTTTTGATTTTAAGTTTTAAAATTTTAAATAACAATTATTAACAAGTCAATAACAGAAATAAGAAAAGGAGTTTTCTATATTGCTCAAAAATAAATTATGAAAAAATTTCTAACACTATTTTTTTTCTTATATGGTATAATAATTTCTTTTTCGCAAACGGACTCAATTCAATCTAAAAAAGAGCAACAACAAGCAATTATTGATGAGTATTATGCTAATTGCGCTACGAAATACAATTATTATTATCAAATGGCACAATGGCAAGAATGCCTAGATGCTGGCTTGGAAAAAGATTCTACAATTGCTTATTTATGGCAACAAAAAGCAATGCCTTTATTTAAAACCAGAAAGTATGAAGCAGGAATGGTGTTTTTGGATAAAGCAGTAAAGCTAGACGAAGAAAAATGGTTAGATTATAGAGGATTCATCAAATGTATTTTTGCAAAAACGTATAAAGAAGCAATTCTAGATTTTGAAAGATGTAAAATAATGAGAGGAAATAGCTATGTGATGGATCATACTTACGATTTTCATATTGCGTTAAGCTATTTGCAATTGAATGAGTTTGAAAAAGCAGCAACTATCTTTAAAGCTGATATAGAAGATCAGATTTCAAAATACAAAGCAGCACATTATTTAGATTTGTTTTATTATGGTATAACGCTTTATGAACAAAAAAAATGGAATGAAGCCATTTCAATTTTTGATAAATCATTAGAGCAATATCCTGAGTTTTCAGATGTGAAGTTTTACAAAGGAATCTGTTTGGCACAATTAGGAAGAAAAGAAGAATCTAAACTTGTTTTTGAAGAATCGGAAAATGATTTTATAAACGGATACACCATAAATGAAGATCAAATTTTTTATGAAACTTATCCGTATCAAGTAAAACGAAAAGAATAAATAAGAATAGCTATAGTATTAAAATCAATTAAATAAAATCAATGAGAAATTTTTTAAAACTTTCGTTAGTATTAATTTGTCAAATTGCATTTTCTCAAAAGGAAACAGCAGACTATGTTGTTAAAAATGTTTCTATTATACCTATGAATAAAGAAACTATAATTAAAAATCAAGATGTTTTCATTGTGAATGGTAAAATTATAAGCATTACAAAATCGGGAAGATCAAGAATAAAAGCTAAGGAAATTATTGATGGAGAAGATAAATATATAATGCCATCATTAGCTGATGCACACGTTCATTTGCCAGAAGAAGAGAAAGACTTAAAACGCTTTTTTGATTTAAACCTGATGAATGGTGTAACTAAATTGCGTTCTATGCGAGGAACTTGGGAACATAAAAAATGGAGAGACAAATACAATTCAAAAGAGATAATGGCACCAAAATTATACCTCTCATCTCCGCCTATAAGTAGAAATTATGATATAACGGAAGAGCAAATGATGGCCTATGTGAAAACAGCAAAAGGAGATGAATTTGACATTGTAAAAATGATGAGTATTAAAAATCAGGATCTTTTTATAAAATTTGATAGTATTTGTAAGTCTTACGATATGAAAATAGCAGGACATTTTATAAGTAATCCAAAAGGGATAGTGATTGAGGATGAAATTATTTTTAAATCAAGTTTTAATTCTATCGAACATTTAGGAGGTTTAGTAGGAGAGCCGAAGAAGCTTGAAAGTAGAGTTAAAGCATTAAAAGAGAACAATATTTATGTTTGTCCTACATTATTGTGGTATCAAATAGCATATGGTTTATTCAATTTAGATGATATTGTTAAAATTCCAGGTATGGAGTTTTATGATGAAAAGACAAAAGAAGAATGGGTAGAAAAAACGAAATTATATAGAGAAAAAACAGGAAAAGAAGCTATTGAAAAAGAATTAGCGTTCTATGGAAAAGAAATGGAAGAAAGGCTAATGGTATTGAAACAATTAGATGCAGTAGGGATTAAGCTCTTGTTAAGTCCAGATAGTAGCTCAAAATACACCATTCCAGGGTTTAGTGTTTTTACAGAAATGCAATTGTATAAAAAAGCAGGACTTTCTAATTATGCTATTTTGAAAGCAGCAACGGTGAATTTTGCCGATTATTTTAATGATGCTACTTATGGTATAATTGAAGAAGGAAAATCTGCCGATTTTATTTTGCTAAACGAAAATCCTTTGAAAAACTTAAATACATTGCAAAATATTGAAGGTGTTTTTTATAATTATCAATTTCTGAATAAGACAGATTTAGAAAGAATAAGGAAAGAACACGTGCTAAATTAAAATAACCATATTTTTTAGGCATTGCGATTGCGATTGAATTTCTTACCTTCGCAAACAGTACTAAAAAACAAATATTGTGGCTAAAAAAACATCTTCAACTAAAGAAAAGAAAGAAACTCCATTAATGAAGCAATACAATGGGATAAAGGTAAAATATCCTGATGCTTGTTTGTTATTTCGTGTAGGAGATTTTTATGAAACCTTTGGAGAGGATGCAGTTAGAGCAGCAGGAATTTTAGGAATAACCTTAACAAAAAGAGGAGCTGGCTCAGATAGTGAAACTGCTTTGGCAGGTTTTCCACATCATTCATTAAATACGTATTTGCCTAAATTAGTTAAAGCAGGTCTTCGAGTGGCTATTTGTGACCAATTAGAAGATCCAAAAATGACCAAAACTATTGTAAAAAGAGGCGTAACTGAATTAGTTACACCTGGAGTGTCGATGAATGATGAGGTGTTGCACTCTAAAACAAACAATTTTTTAGCATCGGTTCATTTTGGTAAAAAAAACTTAGGAGTTTCATTCTTAGATGTTTCAACAGGAGAGTTTTTAACAGCACAAGGAAACGAAGAATATATCGATAAATTATTGCAAAATTTCAATCCAAGTGAAATTCTAGTTCCAAAACAGAATAAAACACAATTTAGAGAAACATTTGGAGAAGATTTTCATACTTTCTTTTTAGAAGATTGGATTTATAAAGAAGATTATGCAATTGAAACCTTAACAAAACATTTTCAGACTAATTCGCTTAAAGGCTTTGGAATAGAAGAATTACAAGAAGGTGTTATTGCTTCTGGAGCTGTTTTGTACTATTTATCAGAAACTCAGCACAACAAAATACAACATATTACAAATATTCAACGTATTGCAGAAGATGCTTACGTTTGGATGGATCGTTTTACTATTCGAAATCTTGAGTTATATCATTCTACAAACGTTAATGCGGTTACTCTTTTAGATGTTATAGATAAAACACTTTCGCCAATGGGAGCACGTTTGTTAAAAAGATGGCTAGCATTACCATTGAAAGACGCAAGTAAGATTAAAAATCGTCATGAAGTAGTAGCTTATTTAAAAGATAATCCAGAAGTTTTACAAAAAATACAATACCAAATTAAGCAAATTTCAGATTTAGAACGCTTAATATCTAAGGTAGCAACAGGCAAAATATCACCTAGAGAAGTTACGTATTTAAATGATTCATTAAATGCAATTATTCCAATAAAAGAAATAGCATTGCAAAGTAAAAATGAAGCGTTAAAAGTAATAGGAGATAGTCTACATGCTTGTGAATTATTAAGAGAAAAAATTAAAAACACGATCCATAGTGATGCTCCAGTTCATGTAAACAAAGGGAATGCAATAGCGGTAGGAGTAAATGAAGAGTTAGATGAATTAAGAGCAATATCTTCAAAAGGAAAAGGATATTTAGAAGATTTAGAGAGAAGAGAAAGCGAGCGTACTGGAATTCCTTCTTTGAAAGTTTCGTTTAATAATGTATTCGGATATTATATTGAAGTTCGAAATACGCATAAAGACAAAGTACCAACAGAGTGGATTCGAAAACAAACATTAGTTAGTGCTGAACGCTATATAACAGAAGAATTAAAAGAATATGAAGCTAAAATTCTAGGGGCAGAAGATAAAATTCAGCAATTAGAAAATCAATTGTTTGAACAATTGGTAAATTGGATGAGTACATATATTAAACCTGTTCAACATAATGCTAGTTTAATAGCTCAATTAGATTGTTTAAATTCTTTTACACAATTAGCAATCGAAAATAATTATTCCCAACCTTTTTTAGATGATAGTTTTGATTTAGAAATAAAAGAAGGACGTCATCCAGTAATTGAAAAACAATTGCCAATAGGAGTGCCTTATATTTCAAATGATGTTTTCTTGGATAGAGAAACACAGCAAATTATTATGATTACAGGGCCAAATATGTCTGGAAAGTCTGCTATATTACGTCAAACAGCATTGATTGTGCTCTTGGCTCAAATGGGAAGTTTTGTGCCAGCAGAAAATGTTAGAATGGGTGTAGTGGATAAAATTTTTACTAGAGTAGGAGCTAGTGATAATATTTCAATGGGAGAATCTACGTTTATGGTAGAAATGAATGAAACAGCTTCTATTTTGAATAATATTTCCGAAAGAAGTTTAGTCTTATTAGATGAAATTGGTCGTGGAACATCTACTTATGATGGAATTTCTATAGCTTGGGCAATTTCAGAATATTTACATGAGCATCCTAATAAACCTAAAACTTTATTTGCAACACATTATCATGAATTAAATGAAATGGAAGTTTTGTTTGACCGAATTCAAAATTATAATGTGTCTGTGAAAGAATTGAAAGATACTGTTTTGTTTATTCGAAAATTAGTAAAAGGAGGAAGCGCACATAGTTTTGGTATTCATGTTGCAAAAATGGCAGGAATGCCGCAAACAGTAATTCAAAAAGCTCAGAAAATTTTAAAAAAATTAGAAAAAGACCATTCAGGAGCCGAATTAAGTGGAACAAAAATAGCAACTGAAGAAGAATTGCAATTAAGTTTTTTTAATTTAGATGATCCTCTTTTAGAAGAAATAAAAGAAGAAATTGTAAATATTGATATTAATACTTTAACTCCTGTTGAAGCCTTAATGAAGTTAAATGAAATAAAAAGAATGCTGGTTAAAAAATAATTTATTCGTAATCAAAACGTTGTGAAAAAGTTGTTCTTTTTATTTAAAAAACTCTTGTAGATATAAAAATATGTTTTATATTTGCACTCGCAATACAGAACAAGTGTTGTGAAGTTCTTTAAAAGACGCAAAACGCGAAAATAGCTCAGCTGGTAGAGCGCGACCTTGCCAAGGTCGAGGTCGCGGGTTCGAACCCCGTTTTTCGCTCTACTATCAATAAAAATATTTGCTCGAGTGGTGGAATTGGTAGACACGCTGGACTTAAAATCCAGTGGGTAGTAATGCCCGTGCGGGTTCAAGTCCCGCCTTGAGTACAAAAAGCTTCAAACTATGTTTGGAGCTTTTTTTGTTTCTAAAAGTTTTAAAGAAATATAATTGTAGAAATGATGCTGAAATAGAGTTTTTTTGAAAAGTAACGTGCTTAAATTCAACTTGTAAATAGATAAAAAAAATAGGCTACTTATTAAAGTAGCCTATTTTTTTTATCTATTTACGCAAATTATGTAATCAATTAGTTCTTGACAATTTGGGTCTTCTTCTGGGCATACAGGTGGTTCTGGAGGGCAGATTGCTTTGATTGGACCTCCTCCAACAATTGCTTTTTGGTTTTGTTTGCTTAATTCTGAAACATCTTTTAGTCTTAATAAGTTTTTCATGTTTTTAAAGTTTAATTTTTGCTTACTTTTTTAGGTTGTTGAGCTTTTACCTTGTTTGATTCAAAAATATTGTTTTTTCTTGTTAAAAAATAGTTTATTTTCATAAATAAAAGTTAAAAAATAAAATAAAATAAAATAAAATAAAATAAAATAAAATAAAATAAAAATACTGACTGGATATTTTATAAGTTGTTATTTATAGAAAAAAATAAGTTTCTGTAAAGAAAGGTTGGAGGAGAAAGAAATAAGTTTTATATTTGCGCTCGCAATAAGGTAATAATCTTGTTTCAAGTTCTTAAAAAAGAAATATATTTTAAATAATACCAATAATATTTGCTCGAGTGGTGGAATTGGTAGACACGCTGGACTTAAAATCCAGTGGGTAGTAATGCCCGTGCGGGTTCAAGTCCCGCCTTGAGTACAAAAAGCTTCAAACTATGTTTGGAGCTTTTTTTGTTTCTGTTAGTTTTCAAAAGTAGAGGTGTCGGCTTCTCTCCAGAGTTACTTTGATTTGGTGCTTTAGGATAATATTTTCAAGTCGTTTTTGTTTAGTGTAATGTGTTTTACTTATTTACAGAAAGCAAATTTGAATATTTGATAAATGTACAGATCATAAAAGTCTGAAAGTAAAATGGTTTTTAATTGATGTTAAAATCAAGTTAGTGTCAATGTGTTCTTTTTATTACGTTGCAAAAAATTAAAAATGGAATGTTTGCTGGTAACTGTAGCTGGGTTTTCAAAATAGAAGTTTGTTAGATTCCACACAATCATAATGGCTGAAAAATAGTATAGATTTAGTACTAAAGCAATTCCGATATGCATTGAAATAGTTAAAGTGACCCATAATCTTCTTGTCTTTGGAATCCATACAAACAAAGGATAGAACATTTCTATTATTATAGTAGACCAACCTATGATAACAAGAATATAAGAGTGGTCAGCCATCCATGAAAAGTCAAAATTAAAATCTCTATTGGCATAAGGTAAATGAATGGCTTTCCAGATAGATTCACCATTCCACCAGTTAAATCCTAGTAGCTTGTCAAAACCTGAGAAAAAATAAGCAATACTAATGTGTATTTGAAAAAGACGCTTTACAGGCATATAATTATATTCTTTCTTTTTATTGGGTCTAAAAAAATGACGAATGGAAAAATAAGCATCGGAAGGAAATAAAATTAAGTAAAATAGAGACATACTGGTAAAAAAGTCAGCGCCATAAATAAAAAAGGTACTTCCTTTCATTAATAAAATTTGAATAAAGAGAAGGATAAAAGCGCTAATTCTTGAAAAGAAACCGATAATGATGCATACAGATAATAAGATATATGCAGTTTTGGTGATTATAATTGTGGTTGCTTCTGAGATTCCTATGCTTTCTATTTGTTTTACTAGTATAGGGAAAGTTAATTGCCAATCTTGATTAAAAGTGGCCATGATATCTGAAGGAATTATGCTTTTGCTAGAAAAGAATAGATCGAAATCATTAAATATTGATATGAAGTGCAATAATATAACTATTCCAGCGGCAATTCTGAAAAAGGATAAGAATTCGGTGTTATTCGAAGAATCGAAGAAAAAGCCTTCAATTTTGTTGTAAAATTTTGATAGTTTTTTCATTTGTATATTTATTTGTATTCGCCAATAAGGATAAGTCTTTCTGATTTTTCTCCTTCTTTATAACTTTTTAAATCAGGATAATGATATAGATATAGTCTAGCTATGATTTTGTTGGTATTTGGATTTTCTTTTTTTACAGAAACAGCAATTTGTTTGATGATGATGTCTAAGTATTGTTGGTATTTAGTGTCTTTCATTGTGCCGCCTTCAGTAGAAATCTTATCTAGAAACATATTATATACGGAAGTATATCTAGTGATACTTTCTTTGTTTTTAAACGTAGGCATAATTCTATTTTCAATTGTATTGCCTTCTTTGTCTGTTAATTCAAATAATAAAACAAAGTCACTGGCTACATTTGGAGCAAAGAAACTATATCCTGTATCGAAACCGGTATAAGATAGAAACATGCTCACAGGTTTTAGCTTAATTATTTCTTCTGAAAGAGTAAATGCTAGTGGTTTTTTATATTCTTTCTCAGAATAATAAAATCCATAGTAACCATCAAATGTGCCTTTTAATCCTACTGTGAAAACTAATAGAATAACTGTAAAAATACCAGCTAATTGTGCTTTTCTTTTCATGATGTAGTGTTTTAAAGTATAAGACTGGTTTGCACCAGTCTTATGTGGTGTTTTTAACGGTATTGTTTGATTATGCCATTTAAACGAGTTTGTAAATCTCTATCAGGCGTCACGGTATTTACTCTAAATAAGATTCTTGAAAATTTGTTAATTCCCATAAAGTCTCCACAAATGTTAGCATCACTAAGACCATAAATAGAAAGACTTGATAAGGTAGAAATATCTTTGTCGCTCATTTTAGTAGCTCTAGTTGCAATTCGATTGTTTGTAATTGATACATTTCCATTGATTAATGTGGGTTTGTATTTGTCTAGAATAAGATCTAATTGGTCTTTTAGATTACCAAATTGAGCCCAATTAAGTTCTGCTTTTTCGAAACAGCCTTTATGGATAAAATTGATTTTTTGAATTCTGGATATTCTATCTAGTTTTTGAATTCGTTGAAGGAACTGAATTCGTTGCGTATGCACAATATAGGATAGAAACGCTGCTCCTTGAATGCGATCGGCATATTCTTTGTTTAAAGACAGTAATTTGTCAATATCTCCCGAAGAGATTTCTTTTGTGTTTTGGATGAGGAAGTTTCCATCAACCAAATAATTTCCTGTTTCATTGTACAACAATGATTTTTTAGGTTTGCATTGCGACAGTATAAGTACTCCCAATGCAAGACTTACGATTAAGCTGATTGTTTTAATTTTCATTTTTTAAAGTTTTTAGATTGCCTACTCTATTGTTGACTTTTCGGCTTACGTCTTAATTATGTAAAGATAATTATGTAAATAATTGATTAAAAGAGGCTTGTGCCTGTAAATTATAGCGGATATTTCCCCTTTTTTAGTGTAAGGGACAAATAGTTAATTAGATAATTTGTTTTTTTGCGCTACAGAAATCTTATGTTTTGCTGTAAATAAGTATAATAGTTTAGGTTGAAAGACTATGAGCTTGTCATAGGAATATTTGTATGGGTAAGTAGAATGTTGTAATTTCTATCTGATTTCGATTTTTTTAATGACAGGCTTTACATATAAGTATATACTAATGTTGTGGAGAGGGAATAAAATGAAAAGTTACTTAATTGTATTTATTAATTTACTCATGGGGTTTTCTTGATAACTTCTTTTAAAAGTTGTTTTGTACTTGGATACAAAATGGTATTTTGCGGCACTGCAATTAACTAAATAACTTTATGGCCACTTTTGTGATAAGTAAAAGATTAAATGATACTTATAAATATGAATTGACTTCAAGAAAAGGAAAAACTATTTTTACTAGTAATAGTTTTGAATTGCGATTTGAATGTGAAGAAGAGATAGTAAGACTACAAGAAAATTTAGATAAGTTAGTCTATATGAAATTTCGTTCTGGAAACGGAAAATTTTTCTTCAGGATTATTCTAGATGAGAAGCAAATTGCTATTAGTAGAAAATACACAACTCAATTATTATTGCAAAAAGGAATAGATGAAATTGTGAAATATGGGCACTTAGCTGAAATTTTAGATTTTTCATCAGGAGAGGATATTTTTCCAGATATTTTTGAAGAAATGGAGCAATAAAAAAGCCCCAACTTAGTTGGAGCTTTAGTTTTTTCTGTTAGCTATAGCTAGAAATTATTTTTTAACTTCTTCAACTACTTCAGTAGCAGTTTCTTCAACTGTAGCAGCAGTAGAATCAGCAGCAACTTCAACAGTTTCAACTACTTCTTCAACAGCAGGCTCAACAGCTTCAACTGTTTCTTCTGTTGTAGCTTCTACATTCTCAGCAGTTTCTTTACAAGAAACGAACATCATAGCAACTAATGCTAAACTTAAAACAACTTTTTTCATCTTACTAAATTATAAAAAGGTTAATTATTAATTCGAAGCAAAGATATAAAATTTTTGACTTGTCAAAATTTTTTTTGACTTTTTTTTTATTTTTTTTTCAGTAAGGTTTTTGGGTCATTTTCAAGGGGTTAGATGACGAATCTAGAAAGAGAAAATTATTTTCTCTTTCTAGATTTTTTATTTCCTTTTTTAGGGTGAACTAATTTCATTTCATCAATGAGATTTTTTGCATTTGCATACTTATCAATAATAAATAATACATAGCGAATATCAACCATTATGTTTCTACAAATTTCTGGATCATAATGAATATCGCTCATTGTTCCTTCCCATACTCTGTCAAAATTTAAACCAATCAAATTTCCATTAGCATCTATCGCTGGACTACCAGAATTTCCTCCTGTTGTATGATTTGTTCCTATAAAACAAACAGGCATTTTTCCGTTGTCGGCATATTGACCATAATCTTTGGCTTTATAAAGTTCAATTAATTTAGTAGGAACATCAAATTCATAATCATTAGGAATATATTTTTCCATTATTCCTTCTAAATGTGTTACAGGCTGATAATAAACAGCGTCATTTGGGCTATATCCTTTTACTTTACCATACGTTACTCTTAAAGTACTATTTGCATCAGGGAAATAGCGAGCATCAGGGAAAAGTTCTAATTGCGCTTTCATGTAATCTCTTTGTAAAGCTGCTATTTTAGTGTTTAATTCATCATATTTAGGAGCTACATTAGCATAGAAATTATCAGCAATAGTTTTTACTAATTCATAACCACTATCTTTATTAAGGCTTTTAATCACAGATTTAGCATCGCCTTTTAATAAATCTTTTATTCCATTATATGATGTTAGTTTTGATTTTTTGTAAATATCAGCACTAAGTTTACTATAATTTTCTTTTTTTAGTAATGCAGGAGTAAATGGAGATTTATTTGAATATAATGTAATTAATTGTTCAAAAACTTTTTCGTCAACATCTGGATTGAAATTTTTATAGGCTTCTTCAAAACCAGCAATTAAATTCTCTTTTCTATCATTAAAAGCTTGCTCTCCTTTTGAATTATAAACTTGTTCTAATTGATATAATTTAAAACCAAAACTCAGTAATTCAGTATTTCTCAGTACAACTTCTGAAAAATAATCTTTAGCTAATGTGTATTGAGCAATTTCATCATAATTCTTTTGAAAATCACTTAAAAGATTTCCATATTCTGCTGTTTTATTGTTTTTTTCAACACGTTTTTGGAATTCTTTTTCAAAATCTCTTTTTATTTGAACAGCATTTGATTTTTCTAAACCTTGCTTCTCTCCAATCCATTTTTTCCAATAGTTCGCAACACTAGCATATTTTGAAGCATATTGAATTTTGATAGCTTTATCTTTTCTCATAAAACCATCTTGTACTTTTAAGGCAGCATCTCTAATTTCAATTTTTGCAGGATTTATTGAGTTTACAAGTTGTTCAACAGCAATAGCTGGTAAATATTCTTGTGTTCTTCCTGGGAAACCAAATACTAAAGTAAAGTCGTCTTCGCTAACACCATCTAACGAAATAGGTAAAAAATGTTTAGGCGTGTAAGGTACATTATCTTTAGAATATTCAGATGGTTTGTTGTCTTTGTTAGCATAAATTCTAAAAAGAGAAAAATCACCAGTATGTCTTGGCCAAATCCAGTTGTCTGTGTCAGAACCAAATTTTCCAATAGAACTTGGAGGAGTTCCTACAAGTCTAATGTCTTTAAATGTTTCAGTTACAAATAGAATATATTGATTTCCTTCATAAAAGGTTCTAATTTTGTTTTCTTGCCAAGCTTCTTTAGTGAAACTTTTTTGTAGATTGTTGATGTTTTCGTAAATCTTATTTTGCTTTTCAGCTTCAGAAGTTAATGTAGAAGTTCCTTCTAAAATTGTTTCAGTTACATCATGAATACTTACAATTAAAGTAGCAACCATTCCTGGATTAGGTAATTCTTCAGTTAAATCTTTTGCCCAAAAACCATCTTGTAAATAATCACTTTCCACAGTTGAATGACTTTGGATAGCACCATAACCACAATGATGATTAGTTAATAACAATCCTTTTTGAGATATTATTTCTGAAGTACAACCTCCATTGAAATGTACAATTGCATCTTTCAAGCTCGATTTATTTACATTGTAAATATCTTCAGCTTTCATTTTCATGCCAAGGTTTTTCATTTCACTTTCATTCATTCCTTTAAGTAATGAAGGAATCCACATTCCGCCCTGTTGAGCAAAAAGAGGGGTAATAAGAAATAATAATAATAATTTAAAAAATTTCATAGTTCATAAAGTTTATTGAGGCTGCAATTTAATGAATTTTTTAGTTTTAATTTAAAGAATGATGACTTTCATTTTTCTAGAAAGAGGAACTGCATTCTTAATGGTTTTTGATACATTGAGAAGTTGAATATGAATTTATAAAATCTGAGTCTTTTATAAAAGACTCAGATTTTATAAAAAAAGAGATTATTTGTAGAAATAAAATTACTTAAAGTTTATATTTAAGTAATTTACGATTATGAGCCTCAAACTGATTTGCCAGATATAATTTCTGAGCATTTTCATTATGATGTTCTACTTCTAAATAAATAAGTTTAAGATTTAATTGTTTTGCTTGTTCTTTAATGAAAGTAACAGCTTCTTTACCAATTCCTTTTCCACGTGCTTCTTCTTTAATGTATAATTCGTCTAAAAAAGCAATTCTTCCTTTGTATTCAAAACTAAAAATGAAAGATAAAATGACATAACCTACAATAGTATCGTCTAAATAAATTAACCAAGATTTTCCAAGACTTTCATTAGTGGTAAATTCGATAAATAATTTTTTAGAAGTTTCAACATCAATAGGATAATTGTCAATAGCATAAAAATCTTTCATCATTGAAGTGATTATTTCAATTTGATTAATTTGTTCGCTACTGTTTGAGCTTGGGTTTTGAAGAGGATGAAAAGTAATCAATTTATTTAGGTTTTATGAAATGTGATTTAGAATAATAGTAGTTGCTCCTTTATTCATCTGAACAAAAGTATTGCAAATATGGCCTTTTTCATAACGCTCATCTTTATTTTGAAGTAGTAGATCGAAAGCATTTTTCAATTCTATATAATTTGAAATAGAAATACAGCCCTGAATGTTCACTAAAGCAGTAGCTTCTGCAAAATGAGAATAATTGGGTCCAATAACAATTGGCATTCCAAAAGTAGCAGGTTCAAGGATATTATGAACACCAGGATTTCCAAATCCACCACCTACGTAAGCAATATCTCCATAACTATAAATTTTGGTTAAAATACCAATAGTGTCAATAATGAAAACTTGATAATCATTTAATGAATTATGTTGATTATTAGTGTCTTTTTCCGAAAAAAGAATAGTGGATTTTATTATTTGAGACCTCAATGAAGCAATTTGTTCTGTTTTAATATTATGCGGTGCAATGATAAATTTGACAGTATCATTAGCTTGATTGATAAAATCTACGAGTAAATTTTCATCTTTTGGCCATGAACTACCAATTACTATTGTAGTTTTATTGTTTTTAAATTGCTCAATAAAATCTAACGTATTGTCTCTTTCTAAGATAGAAACTACTCTGTCAAAACGGGTGTCTCCAGAAATTTTTACATTAGAAAAACCGATTTTTTGTACTAGCAATTTTGATTTTTCGTTTTGAACAAAAAAATAGTCAAATGCTTTTAAAGCATCTCTGTAAAAACCACCATACCATTTAAAGAAAGCTTGTTTTTCTCTAAAAATACCCGAAATTAAATAGGTTTTAACTTGTTGTTGTTTTAATTCGTTTAAATAATTAGGCCAAAATTCATATTTAATAAAAAATACCATTTCAGGTTTTGCAAGTTTTATGAACTTTTTAGCATTTGCTTTAGTATCTAATGGTAAATATAATGTTACATCAGCAATAGGATTGTTTTTTCTTACTTCATAACCGGAAGGTGAAAAAAAAGTGATAATAATTTTATGATTTGGAAACTGATCTTTAACTTTTTCAATCACAGGTAGCCCTTGTTCATATTCACCAAGTGAAGCTGCATGAAACCATATCGTTTTATCTGTTGCACCTATTTTGCTCGATAGAATGTCAAAAACATTTTTTCTACCATTTATAAAGAGCTTAATTTTTGGACTAAAAAGAGCAACTAATTTTAGCAATTGTGAAGCCAAAATAACGATTAAATTATATAAAAAAAGCATCATTAATTATTTTGTTGGGCTAAAATACGTTTCTTTTTGCTTATCTTAAAAAGTACAGCATAATTTCTTACTTTTGCGTAACCAAATTTATTCAGATGAAAAAATTACAAATGGTTGACTTAAAGAGTCAATATGAAAAAATTAAAGAAGAAGTTAACGCTTCAATACAAGAAGTTTTAGACACAAATACATACATAAATGGACCTTTAGTTCATCAATTTCAAGCAGATTTAGAAAAATATTTAGGAGTTAAGCATGTTATACCATGTGCAAATGGTACTGACGCTCTGCAAATTGCTATGATGGGATTAGGATTGCAACCAGGAGATGAGGTTATTACTGCCGATTTTACTTTTGCTGCAACAGTTGAAGTTATTGCTTTATTGCAATTAACACCTGTTTTAGTTGATGTTGATATTGCTACTATGAATATTTCATTAGAAGCTATTAAAAAAGCAATTACACCAAAAACAAAAGCAATTGTTCCTGTTCATTTATTTGGACGTGCAGCAAATATGGATGCTATTATGGAAATTGCAAATGAGCATAATTTATTTGTAATAGAAGATAACGCACAAGCTATTGGAGCAGATTATATAAGTAAAGATGGTTCTAAGAAAAAAGTAGGAACAATAGGACATGTGGCATCTACTTCATTCTTCCCATCTAAAAACTTAGGTTGTTATGGAGATGGTGGTGCTATTTTTACAAATGATGATGCATTAGCACATACTTTAAGAGGAATAGTAAATCATGGAATGTATGAGCGCTATCATCATGATGTTGTGGGTGTTAATTCTCGTTTAGATAGTATTCAAGCAGGTGTTTTGAAGGCTAAATTATCACACTTGGATCATTATAATAAAGCAAGAAAAGAAGCCGCTAACAAATATAATAATGCCTTTGCGAGTAATTCTAATATAATTACTCCAAGTTTTGATATTACAGCAGACGATCATGTTTTTCATCAATATGTAATTAGAATTACAAACGGAAAGAGAGACGGATTATTAGCTCATTTGCAAAGTAAAGAAATACCATGTGCAATTTATTATCCAATACCATTGCACAGTCAAAAAGCATACAAAGATGATCGTTATAATGAATCTGATTTTCCTGTAACAAATCAATTGGTAAATGAAGTAATTGCATTGCCAATGCATACAGAATTGGACGATGAACAAATTAAATTTATAACAGATTCAGTCTTAGAATTTGTATAACATAGAGAATTGAAAAAAGAATATAGATTTAATCTTTAAATCTATATTCTTTTCTCTTTTTTTCTTTTTTCTTAAAAAAATGAAAATACTAGTAACAGGAGGATTAGGTTTTATAGGATCTCACACAGTTGTAGAATTGCAAAATGAAGGTTTTGAAGTTCTTGTTGTTGATAATTTATCAAATTCATCAGAAAAAGTTTTAGATGGAATTTTTAACATTACAGGAAAGAAACCTGCTTTTGAAAAAATAGATTTACGAGATAAATCATCTGTTCAAAAGTTATTTCAAACGCATCAAAATATTTCAGGAGTTATTCATTTTGCAGCATCAAAAGCAGTTGGAGAAAGTGTAGAGAACCCTTTATTATATTATGAAAATAATATTAATACACTAGTTTATTTATTACAAGAGTTGAAAGAATTACCAAATGCTAATTTTATTTTCAGTTCTTCTTGTACAGTTTATGGGCAAGCCGAAAAAATGCCAATTACTGAAAATGCATCCGTTCAACCTGCAATTTCACCTTATGGAAATACAAAACAAATTGGGGAAGAAATCATTTCTGATGTAGCTAAAGTAACAAAGTTGAATGCAATTTTATTACGTTATTTTAATCCAATTGGAGCTCATCCATCGACTGAAATAGGGGAATTACCATTAGGTATTCCTCAAAATTTAATTCCATATATTACACAAACAGCAATAGGATTAAGAGAACAATTGTCAATTTATGGTAATGATTATCAAACGCCAGACGGAACAGCAATTCGCGATTATATTCATGTAGTAGATTTGGCAAAAGCGCATGTTATTGCTTTACAGCGATTGTTAAATAATCGAAATGTAGAAAAAGTTGAGGTTTTTAATCTTGGAACAGGAACAGGAAGCTCTGTTTTAGAAGTTGTAAACGCTTTTGAAAAAGTTTCAGGTCAAAAGTTAAATTATAAAATAGTAGGTAGAAGGGAAGGAGATGTTGTAGAAGCGTATGCTAACACAGACTATGCTAATACAGTTTTAGGTTGGAAAGCACAATCTACACTCGAAGAAGCCTTAGATAGTGCATGGAAATGGGAACAGAAAATTAGAAGCTAACGAATAAGTATTTCATAACTTATTTTTAACGTTCCATTAATAACATATTAGAAAAAAAGAAAGTGTTTTGTTGTACAAACAAATACACTTTAAAAATGATTCTTAGAAACACTTTTTTTTCTATTGTTGCTTTATTCTTTACAGCATGTAATAATGATGATAATTCTAACAATGTAGATTCTCAATCTTCAAAGTACCCTACTTTATCTGGAGAAAATCCACTAATTGTGGCTCATAGAGGAGCTTCTGGATATTTACCTGAACATACCATAGCTTCTTACGCAAAAGCTATAGAACTAGGTGCTGACTTTATTGAACCTGATTTAGTTATGACTTCAGATGGTGTTTTAGTTGTACGTCATGAACCAATGCTTTCAGGAACTACAAATGTTGCAGATATTCCTGCTTTTGCTTCTAAAAAAACCACAAAAAATATTGATGGAGCAATGATAGAAGATTGGTTTGTTTCTGATTTTACTTTATTGGAAATTAAACAATTAAAAGCAAAACAAGCTTTTATAGAAAGACCACAACAATTTAATAACTTATACGAAGTTCCTACTTTTGCAGAAGTAATTGCATTAGCTAAAGAAAAATCAGCTCAGTTAGGTAAAACTATTGGAATATATCCAGAAACAAAACATCCTTCCTTTCATGAAGTGCTAAATTTAAATATTTCTGATAAATTATTAGAAGAATTAACAATTGCAGGATGGAATAGTGCAACTTCACCTGTATATGTTCAATCTTTTGAAGTGTCTAATTTGCAATATATTCGATCAAAATCGTCAGTTAAAATTATTCAATTATTAAGTTGCTATGATGTGGCCCTAAATGGAGATTTAATTTTTGACGTACCCAACGGAGAGATTATTTCAAATGGACAGCCTTATGATTGGTATTTACAAGGTGATAATAGAAATTTTAGTTTCTTTACTACTGACGAAGGCTTGGATTTTGTAAAAACGTATGCAAATGGAATAGGACCATGGAAGCCTTTTATTATTTCTTATAAAGGTACAGATGCAAATAATGATGGTTTTGCAGATGATATGAATGCAGATGGAAAAATAAATGATGCAGATAAAGAAGCAATAACTCCTACAGACTTAATAACAAAAGCACATAGTAGAGGATTGCAAGTTCATGCCTATACTTTTAGAAACGAAAGCAGAAGACTATTGAGTAATTATCATAACAATCCTATAGCAGAATACCAAGCTTTTTATCAATTAGGGTTAGATGGTTTATTTACCGATTTTACTGATACGGCAGTAACAGCAAGATAGATTAAAATATAAAAAGATAAAGAAATGAGATTGCAAATTTTGCAATCTCATTTCTTTTAATGACAAATAAAGAATGAAGATGATTTTCTAAAAGAAAAGTTGTTTGGTTTAATCATTTGTTATTCTGTGTGTTAAATATTATTTTTTTTGGGTAACGATTTCTAGTTTTTTACACTTGCTAATAGATCGATCTTATTGGAGGAACTCGAAAATCCAAATTAATAGAGTAGGGAACTGAAAAACAATATTATGAAAACAAAAAAAGTAACGTTTGGAAAAAGTTTAGAAAACTTAACAAAGTATCAATTTGATTTTTTACAGAATATTAAAGGTGGAGATATTCCTATCGTGGTACATATTCCTACAAGAGCTAATCCTGCTTGTTTAGAAGGTTATGAATGGAATGAAGTTTTAAAGAAATGTGTTAGAACTGGAGTAGCAGTTAGTTTAGATACGATTAGAACAAATTAATACTCAAAATACAAGAGGTTGTATGTTTTGCAACCTCTTTTTAATTTTAAATATTCATAATCATGTATATATTTAATTCATTGGTTTTAAAAATAGCTAGTCGTTGCAATTTAAATTGCTCCTATTGTTTTATGTATAATCTTGGTGACGATTCTTATAAAAATCAACCTAAATTTATTGCTGAAGATACAATTGATGCTATTATTGAGAAAACGAAAATCTATATTATTAAAAATAAACTTATCACTTTTAATTTTTTATTTCATGGAGGAGAACCGCTATTGATTGAAAAAGAAAAGTTTCAAGAGATTATTTTAAAACTAAAAGCTATTGAAAATCAAATTACAGATTTAAATGTTTCATTTAGTATTCAAACAAATGGCGTTTTATTAGATGAAGAATGGTGTAAAATACTTTTAGAAAATAAAGTAGAGATAGGTATTAGCATTGATAGTACCAAAGAATCTCATGATAAATATAGAATAGACCACAAAGGAAAAGGGAGTTATAAAGCTGTGAAAGAAGCTGTTAATTTGGTAAAAAAAATAACAAAAAGAGCAGATGTTATTACTGTTATGGATGTAGCAGAAAACCCTGTTAAAGTATATGAAAGTTTAAAAAATTTGAATGTAGATTCGGTTAATTTTTTAATTAAAGATTTCACATATGATAACTTTCCATATACAATAGATAGTAATTATACACAACCTCATGCCGATTTTTTAATTGAATTATTTGATATTTGGTTTGAAGACAAAGAGAAAATTGACATACCTCTTTTTATTGGTTATATTAATGTTATTTTGGGATTTGCTGATTTTAATGATGTAAATTCTAACGAACTTAAATCGTTAATTATAGAAACAAATGGAGAAATTGAACCTATAGATTCTTTGAAAGCTTGCGGACAGGAATTTACTAAAACAAATATCAATATAAAACAGAATGAATTAGAATCAATCTTTAAATCTCCTTTGGGAAACTTATACTACAATGAAAGTCTGAAAGTATGTTCTCAATGTCAAGATTGTCCTATTTTTGAAATTTGTTTAGGAGGAAGATTAGTCCATCGTTTTAAAAAAGAAAATGGTTTTGACAATCCATCAGTTTATTGCGAAGACATGGTAAAGTTTATTTGTCATGTTCAAAATAGATTATATGATGTTTTTCCAGATATTGATAAAAATGAAATTGAACGCTTAAATTATAAAGAAATTTTAGCGCTAAACAAATTAAATGGAACAAGTAAATTAGATAATGAAAAACTTAAACTATATAAGAATGCTATTTAAATCTTCAATAATAAATTAGGATTAGGACAGTTTTCAATAAAAAAGTCCAAATCTTTCTGACTAGAAACACCAGGGTAATCACCTTTTTTGTCTTGCATGTCTTTTATAATTTGAAAATGTAAATGTGGAGCGTAATCACCATTAACAGTATGGTCTCCTAAAGTTCCAATTTGATTTCCTTTTTTTACTTCCATACCAATTGATAAGTCAGTTAAACTTTCTAACGAAAGATGACCATATAAAGTATGAAAGATGAAATTTTCTATTTGATGTTCAAGAATTATTGTAGGGCCATAATCACCTAAACTAATATTATTTTGAAAACTATGGACTTTTCCATCTAAAGCCGCTAAAACAGGAGTTCCGGCTTTTATCCATAAGTCTAAACCAATGTGTATGTTTCTCTCATCACTTACATTGTTTTTAAAAGTAGAACTTCGTTGGTATAAATTTCTCACTTCACAATAACCGCCATAAGCTACTTTGGCGTTGTTTTTTGTCAAATGATTTCCTATAAACTCTTCAAAAAGTACTGCATCTGTAACATCTAGTGCTATTAAATTAGTGTTTTTTGTAGATAAATCTAAAGCAACATAATCTTTATAATCAATAGAAGCGTCAATAACTTTTACGTCTTGAATAGTTTCTAAAATTTGTTTAAAGTGTATCATTTGTATAAAAAAAGACTGCTCTTTTATTAGTGAGCAGTCGTTAAAATGTTTTTTTATTTGTTCAGAGGAACTATAGTAGCGTCTGAAGGTTTTTTAAATACTTCAGTATTTAATTTTGAAAATGTAATATTTGATAATTTAGCTTCTCCAATTAAATCTCCAAAACCAGTTTCATTTGTCCACATATGGTAAGTCCAATCTGTTGAAAAAGGAATTCCTTCTACTTCTGTGAAGTTATTATATTTTACAGCATGAGGCTCTTCTTCCGCTTTTTCTTTCCCTTTTCCATAACTAACAATGTATGCTGCACCTACTAAATAATTGTTGTTAGGGTTTTTGTAAGCAACATACCAATCATCAGGCGCATCACCAATATTTGATTCAAAGCTTAATTTTCCAGTTGGTACTTCTTCTCCATAAAATGGTTTGTTAGTAAAATCAGACCAAATAGTTCCATTGTCATTTAACTTGTATGGTAGTGCAAAGAAATAAGACCAAGTAAAAATATCAAATCTTGCACGACCTAAATCTCCGTCTGCTTTATTTGTATAAACTTCAGTACCATCATAAATAATAGTTTCTCCATCTGCTTTCTCCATTTTAATCATTGTTCCATCAACAGATTGAGTAAATTTAGCATCAAGATAATCTTGTCCACCAAATTTTACTACTATAGTATAACTAACAGCTTCTTTTGATAAGAAATCATTTTTTTTATGAGCTGTTTCTATATCTTTTGTAAATGGTGTTACTTCTTTCGTAGGCGTTTCAATAGTTTCAGTTTCTTGGAGTGTAGTTTCTTCTTTTTTTACTTCTTCTTTACAAGATATAAGTGATAAAATTGTAACGAATGTAAAAGACAAAAAGATTTTTTTCATGTTTAAAAAGTTTTAATTATATTAAAGAATATAAAGATATAAAATCAAAATTTTAATTATTTTTTGATTACAGATTTTAGCGTTTTATTAACTTTATAATACCAATTCTAAGTACAATTTTTCAAATGTTGCTTCCAAATCGTAGCTAAATCCAGAATGTGGTCTTGAAGTTTGTATACTTGAACTTTTCACAGCAGTTATCCATCTAAAGCGTTCTGCAATTTCAAATGTAGCTATTGGACCTCCTTCCTTTTTACCTTCACAGATATTTACAAAAGCATCTAAATTGATTTTTAATTGTTCTAAATCAAATTCAGGACAAAATGAAGTGATTTTTTCATGTGGAATGTGATACTTAATTCGTAAGTATTTTTGACGTTTGCTAAACAGCATTAAGCCAATATTAATAAACTCTTCGCGCTCTACCTTAGGTATTACACGAATTACAGCATAATCATATAAGTGTTTTTCGTGCATTTTGAGCTTGATTTAAAAATGTTTCAGCATTTGCTAATCGTAAGGATAGAAATTGAAAATAAACTTTTTTAATTTCATCTGGAGTTATATTTTGATCTTCCCAATGTAACCAATCGTCTGGAATTTGATTTACAATTTCTTCTAAGATAGTATCATTTAATTTGGAAGTAAACTCTTTGTGCGCTTCTTCTAATAGAGTTGCTTTTGGTAATAAAACATGATCTTTTATTAGTGTAAAAGGAGTAATCGCAGTGGTTTTCCAATTGGTCCAAGAATGATGAAAATAAAAAGATGCACCATGATCAATAAGCCAAATGTCCTTTTTCCAAATTAAAAGATTTGTGTTTTTAAATGTTCGGTCTACATTGGTTATGAAAGCATCTAACCAAACAATTTTTGAAGCTAATAAAGCATCGCATTCATTGGCAGCAGCATCATAGGTTATAGCTCCAGATAAGTAATGAAGTCCTAAATTTAGACCTTGACTAAATTTTAATAAATCTTGTATTTCTTCATCTGCTTCGGTTCTTCCGAAAGCTTCATCTAAGTTTGCAAATACTAGTTCAGGAATAGGTAAACCTAAATATTTAGCAATTTGTCCACCTAAAAATTCTGCAATCAGTGCTTTTACACCATGCCCTGCTCCTCTAAATTTTAGTACATATTTAAAGTCGTCATCGGCTTCTGCCAAAGCAGGTAAAGAACCACCTTCACGAAGCGGTGTTATATATCGTGTTACGTTTACCGTACGTAGATTTAAATTCATATAAATAAGGAAATTCTTCTAACAAAGATAAGTAAAAAAAACTCCGATAAATTTATCGGAGTTTTCGTAAGTTATTATGATTATGCAGAAATTGTTTCTACTTCTTTGTTGATTTTATTGACTAAGCCAACGAGTACTTTTCCTGGTCCAACTTCTGTGAAACTTGTAGCACCATCAGCAATCATTTGATTTACAGATTGCGTCCATTTTACAGGAGCTGTTAATTGAATAATTAGGTTTTTCTTTATTTCGTCTGCGTCAGAAACAGCACTTGCTGTTACATTTTGATATACTGGACAAATAGGAGTAGAGAAAGTAGTTGCTTCAATAGCAGCCGCTAGCTCTTCTCTAGCAGGTTCCATCATTGGCGAATGAAAAGCACCACCAACAGGTAAAATTAAGGCTCTTTTTGCTCCAGCCTCTTTCATTTTTTCGCAAGCTTCTTCAACCGCTTTATATTCTCCAGAAATTACTAATTGACCTGGGCAGTTATAGTTTGCAGCAACAACAACTCCATCTATTGATGCGCAAATATCTTCTACAATTTTATCTTCTAAATTTAAAACAGCAGCCATTGTTGAAGGTTGAATTTCACAAGCTTTTTGCATAGCTAAAGCTCTTTTAGATACTAATTTTAATCCGTCTTCAAAAGATAATGTTCCGTTTGCTACTAGAGCAGAAAATTCACCTAGCGAATGTCCAGCCACCATTTCAGGATTGAAATTTTCTAACGTTTTAGCAAGAATAACAGAATGTAAAAAAACAGCAGGTTGTGTTACTTTTGTTTCTTTTAATTCTTCCGCATTACCTTCAAACATAATGTCTGTAATACTAAAACCTAATATCTCATTTGCTTTTTCAAATAATTCTTGCGCTATTGTTGAATTTTCATATAGGTCTTTACCCATTCCTGTAAATTGCGCTCCTTGACCTGGAAATACGTATGCTTTCATTTTCTTGTTTTATAGGTTAACGTTTAAAAATTATGATTGATAAACTTCGCAAAAATAGTAATTTTTTAGAAGTAAAATGATTAAGGCTTTTCTATAAAGTATCATTTTCTAGTAAAAAGGAATGTGGTTCAAAACTAAAATTAAAACAATAATAGTTTTTAGTAGTTATAATTCAATGGAGTTTACAACCGCTAATAACTCTTTTTTTAATTCTTCATTTTTAATTCCTTCTTCCTCACTAAAGTTGTCATTAAAACTAGGAAGCGTAAAAGAGCCTACAATATTTGCATCATGTCTTGGAAACCTATCTTTTGCAGTTTCAAAAACACTCATTCCTCCTCTTGGTCCTGGGGAAGTAGATAGCAAAAGCATATCTTTACCTTGAAAGTTTTTATTATTAATTCTAGAATTCCAATCAAAGATATTTTTAAAAGCAGTACTATATGAACCATTGTGTTCAGCAAGTGATATTATAATTAAATCAGCATTTCCTATTTTGGTATAAAAATCGTGAGCTAATTGTGGTATTCCAGTTTCTTTTTCAATATCAATAGAATAAATTGGCATTTCAAAATCATTTAAATCTAATATTTCAATATCTGAATGCGTAAAAAGAGTAGCAGTATAAGTTGCTAGTTTTTTATTGATAGAATTTTTACTGTTTGATGCTCCAAAGGCAATAATTTTTTTTGTCATTTTTTATTTTTTAGTAGTTCATAGGTATTTCCATTACCAAAAATTTAGATTCAGTAATTGCGTTAATATTTATTGTTTCTGTATCCCAAATTCCTATTGCATCTCTTTTTTCAAGTGTTGAACCATTTACTTCAATTTTACCTTCAATATTCATGATGTAAAATCCATTTCCTTCTTTTTTAAGATTTAATTTTTTAGAAAAATCTTTGTCAAAATTACTTAAATAGAACCAAGCATCTTGATGAATCCAAACACCATTATCTTCTGGACTTGGAGATAAAATCTGTGAAAAGTTATTTTTTTGTTCTTCTTTGTTTAAGGTAATTTGTTCATAACGAGGTGTAACATTCTGTTTGTTTGGAAATAACCAAATTTGAAAAAGTTTTGTTTGCTGATTTTCATTCGGATTATATTCACTGTGTTGAATTCCTGTTCCTGCACTCATTACTTGTATGTCTCCACTTTTAATAATAGATGAATTTCCCATACTATCTTTGTGAGCCAAATCACCTTCTAATGGAATAGTGATAATCTCCATATTATCGTGTGGATGTGTTCCAAAGCCCATTCCAGCAGCAATAGTATCATCATTTAAAACACGAAGAGCACCAAATTGAATTCTATCAGGATTGTACCAATTTGCAAAACTAAAACTATGATAAGCATTTAACCAACCATGATTTGCATTTCCTCTTGTATCTGCTTTATGTATAACTGAATTTGTCATAATTATATATGTTTTAGTAATTATTATGATACAAATTTACAATCATTGATATGCAAAGTCACTTAACCTAGATTAAGAAAGATAAGTTATATTAATTGTTGTTTTGAATTTATTGTAAAATGAGATAATGATTTTTTCTTTTCATTTTGTAAAGTTAAGGCAAAGAGGTTTAACTTTTTTTACCACTCGAAGGAAGCTAATTCCAACTTAGTACAGCATCATAATTCCTTGCACCGTAGTCGTAGAAGTTAAGTCCTAACACAGTTTGCAGTTCTTTGCCATTGAACTTATATTGATAAGCATTAGAACTATTATGCGTTTCATGTTTTAGTCCAAAAGGATAATACTGATTTTCTTCCACTATTTCATCAGCATCTATGATATTACTGTTGTTAATATCACTATAACTTACCAAATGGTCGGTATAATTAAAAACATAGCTGTAATTGTCTGCTTCATGTTTTACATAACCCTCAGCATGCGGAAAAAATTGCAATACATTGTTTTTGTATTGAAAGCCTCCTGCTAAATAATTGGTTTGGGTTACGTTAATTGCTTCATTCACTATTTTGCTTACTTTTTGCCCTGTTACATTGTAAATATAGGTAATAGTATTGGTGCCTACAATTATTTTCATAAGTAAAAAAGGCATCACTAATTCTGAAACATTACCCCTTTTTACAGAGTGGTTTTGCTTTATTTACTTTGTGGGCACAAGCAAGATGCTTGCGCCAGCATGGGGGAACTAGAGAAGTAACCGTAGCCGAACTACAAAAACTTACTAAACTTTTTAACTTGACTACTGACCAGATTTTGAACTATGATGAAAATCTAATCCCTAAAGAAGGAGTAATTGAAGATAAAACCGTTATTGAACAAATGCAACTCCTTGAACAGCTCGATGAAGAAGATAAAAGCATTGTTTTTAAAATGATTGACAAAATGCTTACTACTAAAAAATTTAAAGACTTTTTCAATAACAACATAGCTACGCTATAAAAAAACAAAAGTAACTCTCTTAAAAGTTGCTTTTGTTTTTATTAATATGGCTCAAAGTGAGGACACTTTGCGCAGCACTTAACGTTTTTAAGGACTGGGGACCTCGTAGAGCGTGTGCGCTTTAATTAGAACACTTCGGACAGCTGGGGGAAAACATTTCAGCGCTATTGTGGTAATCTAGGAAAAGGCACTATTTTACCTAGAGAATCTTTTAAATGACTAACTTTTGGCAAAGTCAAATCAAAAATTAATTCTTCATCATCTTCAATTAATATAGCATTTTTAATATTTTGATTTAAAACACCTATAAATTCAGAATCTAGACTATCTATTTTATCATTATCATTTATTATTCTATGTTTTAATATTCCATCTTTTACGAAGAAAGAAATTGTCGTTTTATTTTCATTTCTCCAATCAAAATTAACACTCCTATTTAAGGTGTCAATTGCAGAAAACTCTTTTTCTGTTTTTTTTCTTAATTCAATAACTTTATAAAATATGCTATCCCATTTAAGAGTGTCAATTGGCTTTTTTGAAACAATTTCAACTGCATGATATTTGGAATTATATATGTAGAAATTATCCTCTAAAGAATCATCTTGATTTTTACAACTAATAGTTAAATTAATAAATTGTAAAAAAACAAGTTTTAAAAAAATATTTTTATTCATAAACTGATTTTGCTTTTTTTCCATCTTTTTTTAATACTTTATCTCTAAATTTCACGAAATCCTTGCTACTTTTTTCGTAAGCTTTTTCCCATTTTTCAAGTTTGTTTTGTAGCTTTTTATTATTTGGATTATGATACACACTCATTCTTAATTCATATAAATTGTCTCCAAATTCTAAGAGCTTAACATACTTATTAACAACAGCATCTTTTGCAACCAATTTATTCAATTCTCTTTTATACTCATTTTCATAAGCATCATAAACAATTTTAGCCTCAAAATAATCCTTAAATTGAATTCTTACTGCAAAATGATTTTTATCACCATTACCATAATCTAATTCTAGAAAACTACCAGTTTTTGTTGCACCAATACCTCCAGCAGCTGAGCCAAATGAAGTGTATGAATGAGGGTGACCTTCTGTACCGATTTTAAAATCCTTTGATTTTATAGTATATAACCCCATATGAAGTTTTTTTATTGCATCGTAGCTCACATTTGCTGAATAGCCGTAAAAGTTTAGTTCCGAAGTGCCTACTATATAATCAACACCTGATTTAGGTTTCAAATATTTTCCATTGTAAGGTAATTTTGTTTCATATCGACTTCCATCAATTTCGTAGCCGTCATTGTTTCCATAAGCACTAAATGCAAGTGTATTGTATTGATTTATAGCTGCAATTTTAGGAAGTCTATTAATCGCAGTTTGAATATATCTTTCAAAAACTGGATATGGTTTATTACCATCAGAATCAATAACATTTAATGGATTATTCAATGCGTATACATAAGTAGAAACATACGAGAACTCTTTTTCAAGTGGGTCAGGAGCAAACCATCTTCCAATTCTGGAATCATACATCCTAGCACCAAAATCATAACTATTTCCATCTCCTTTTAACTCTAAATCATTCTCTTTTCCATTAAAGCCGTAACGATAATTATCTGAACCAGAGCTACCATGCCTATTAGGAAGCAACTGACCAAAAGGATAGTAGTCATGTGCAACTCAAAGCTATTTGTAAGAACGTGTTGTAAATATAGTACTTTTTAAAACAACAAAATCAACTCTCTTAAAAGTTGCTCTGTCTTTTTATATTCTTTGTGCCCACGAGCTAGAAACTCACGGTAGCGATGCCGATTATTTAAAGACGCTCGGACTAGCTGGGGTGCTACTTGCTGAATCGGTCTTCCCAGTCCATCAAAATAACTAACTTGTACATTAGCAACGCTTACATCAGGATTTGCAATCGGAGTTGCAGTGGGTTGTTTGTACGTAATGGTTTTCACCCAGTTTTGATCAGGGCTTTGTCCTAAAGCAAGAAAGGGGATTAGGGTTAGTAGGTATATTATTTTTTTCATAAATATATAGTTCTCTCTTTTTTACATTCCCCTTCTTTGGAGGGGTGTCTATCGGGTGGGATGGCTTATTTTATTTTTTGATTTTCCAAATATATTGGTTTAAAACAGACTTATCAATACGTATTTATACGTATTTTTCAATGTTTTTTGTACGTATAAATACGTACTTTTTAACTTTTCTATATTTTTTACACAGTTAATCGTTCAAAAAAGTTACAAAAACGATACCTTTTTTTAGTAATTATATTCTTAATAGAGTATCAAAATGTAAAAAAGGTTGGGATGCGTATTTTCTTTTCTTAAAAATAGTTAGAAAAACACAATGAGGAATTATCTTTTTAAAAGTAGTACACGGAATTCATGAATTCCGTGTTGTTTTTATGTTGTGATTTTTTTTCAAAATGAAAAAAAAGATCACGGTTTCTGTAATTTTTTTTCGTTTTGAAAAAAAGTTTACAACTTTTGTAATTTTATTTTTAAAATGAAAAAAAAATCACAACAATAAATGGAAAGGTATTAGGGTGTTTTTAAATTGTTTTATTTTAGGACGAGTCAACAAAACGTACTACTCCATATTAAAGGTTACTTAAAGGTTAGGATAAAGGGAGGATAGTGTATAGAAACAGTATGGAAGAGTAATAGTATTTAAAAGAACAACAAATTGTATTAACAAAATGAAGAATCGTTGTATAGAATAAAATAAACAGATTAAGGAATTATTTTTTTAATAACCGAGCTTTCATTTTACTAAAAAACTCAGGCGTTACACCTATATAAGAAGCAATTTGTTTTTGTGGTACTTTTTGAATTAGAGTAGGGTATTTTGAGCAGAATTTCTCAAAACGTTCTTCAGCAGATAAACTTAAATTATCCATCAGTCTTTCTTGATGTGCTACTAATGAGTTTTCAGTTAAGATGCGGAAAAAGCGTTCTAGTTTTGGAATCTCAAGATACAATTCATCTTGATTTTCTTTAGATAATAACACAATTTCAGCATCTTCTAGTACTTCAATGAATAAGTTACCTGGTTTTTGAGATAATAAACTATACATGTCTCCAATCCACCAACCTTCGCAAGCAAAATGGAGCACATGTTCTACAATATTATCATTGATATTAAAACTTCTTAGAATCCCTGAATTCACAAAATAGGAATGTTTGCAAATTTTACCTGCATTGTGAAGTATTGTTTTTGCTTTATGATTTTGAATCTCTACTTTTGATAAGAACAAGGACTGTTCCTTTTCTGAAAGAGATACTATTTTGGCAATGTTTTCAAGGATTAAAGCCATTATTTATTCTTTTTTGGTAATAGTTTAAAATGTGTAACAACAAATACACTATCTTTAACCTCACCTGTAACTTCTGCTCTTCGAATAGTTTGGCAAAAACCATCTTCCGCATGAGCATCACCGTGTTTATCAATATGTGTGCCTTCTACAAAATAAGATTTTCCATCTATTCTAACAGCTAAATCACAACCGTGACCTTTCATTCCAAACTGACATTGCCCACAAGATGCTTCAACGGTTTGTTTTTTCTCTGTGGGTGTTTTTTTCTCTTGAGCATTTCCAATTGTTATGAAAAAAAGAAAAATAAGACTTAAAATATGTTTCATGATTTATGAATTTACAGTTATCAATTTAGCGGTTTCTTTAGCTCTTTCTGTAATTGCTTCAATAGGAGTTTCTAAAGTGTCATTTGTTAAAACAACGCCCATTCTTCTATAAGGTCTTGAGGTGGGTTTTCCAAAGAGTCTAAAATCTGTTTTGGGTAAACCCGCTATATTTTCAACACCGCTAAAGGTAGGATTGTTTGAGTTTTCAGAAGCTAAAATAACAGCACTGGCACCATTCTTTTCTAAAGTAATTTGGGCAATCGGTAAACTCAATATAGCACGTAAATGCAATTCAAATTCATTAAAGTTTTGAGTATTTGCTAAGGTAACCATTCCTGTGTCATGTGGTCTTGGCGATAATTCTGAAAAATAAACACCTTCGTCAGTTAGAAAGAATTCAACACCAAAAAGTCCAGCTCCACCTAAGGCTTCTGTGACTTTTTCAGCCATGTCTTGTGCTTCAAATAAATCCTTATCAGAAATTTTTGCTGGTTGCCAACTTTCCTGGTAATCTCCTCTTTCTTGTCGATGACCAATAGGAGCACAGAATAAAGTTGGTAAATCGTTATTTTGGGAAACCGTTAAAAGTGTAATTTCCGAATGAAAATTAACAAATGCTTCTACAATTACTTCTACCACATCGCCACGAGAACCTTCTACAGCATAATTCCAAGCCTTACTAATATCTTCCTCTGACTTTATAGTAGATTGTCCTTTTCCAGACGAACTCATTAGTGGTTTAACAACACAAGGCATTCCAACTTCAGTAACGGCTTTTTGCAATTCTTCCGATGAGGTTGCATAGCGATAATTGGCTGTTCGTAAACCCAGTTCTTTTGAAGCTAAATCACGAATGGCTTTTCGGTTCATCGTAAAATTGGCTGCTTTTGCCGAAGGCACAACTGTTATTCCTTGCTTTTCATAATCATAAAATCGTTCTGTGCGAATGGCTTCAATTTCAGGAACAATAAAATCAGGATTATGTTTGGCTATAATGCTGTCTAGTTCAGCTCCATCAAGCATATTAATGACTTCAAATCCGTGCGCTACTTGCATCGCAGGAGCGTTTTCATAGCTATCAACAGCTATTACAGTTTGTCCAATACGTTGTGCTGCAATTACAAATTCTTTTCCTAGTTCTCCAGAGCCTAAGAGTAAAATTTTTTTATTCATTGTTGTGTTGTTGTTTTGAATTAGTTTCAAAACAAAATTAAGTTTTTAATATTTTAAACAGATAAAAAAGGACCACTTTTATTTAAGTAGCCCAATTTTATCTGTTTCAAATATATTTATTCTAGGTTTTTGGAAATTTTAAAACCAACCAAAAGACCTATTCCTGCAAATAAGAAAATTAGTCCTGGATAAATAGGACCGTTATTAATTTCAAGTAGAGACTCAATAAATAAGGCAGATAATATTCCAGTACCAATTCCTATCATTAAACAAGCTAAATTTAGAATGATAATTTTCCAAATAAACATGGAGGAGTGATTTTTAGAAACAAAAATGTTTGCATCAACTCCTTTTTCTATAAGGGCTAAACGTTCTTTGTTTCTAGTACTAAAAAATAAATAGAATATTCCAAAAATGGATAAAAATAACACAGGTACAATAATGATTTCTGATCCCATAACTTTTGTTTTTTAATTGATTACATTTAATGTGTTATAGCTTATGACGAACATTTTTATATTTTGGTTACAAGTTTTTTTGTTTTTTTTAAAATGATGTAACCCATTCTTACTTTTAACAGTCTTATCTTATATATGAGTAAAGTAGAAGATCAAATTTATATTAATAAAGTGCTGAATGGAGATGTCAGTTCATTTTCCATTTTAGTAGATCGATATAAAGATTTAATCTTTACAATAGCTATTAGGATACTAAAAAACAGGGAAGAAGCAGAAGAAGTTTCCCAAGATGTTTTTGTGAAGATTTTTAAATCATTATCTAAATTTAAAGGAGATTCAAAATTCTCAACTTGGATTTATAAAATTGCCTATAATACGTGTTTAGATGTTTTGAAGAAATATAATAGACAGAATAATTTTATACCGATAGAAGAACATACAGAAACACAACTAATAGAATTAGAAAGCATATTTGATACATTGGTTTTAAAAGAACAACAAATTAGTATTCAAAAATGTCTAAATTTATTACCTTATGAAGAAAGTATTCTTTTAACTTTATATTATTATGAAGATCAATCATTAGAAGAAATTTCTAAAGTGCTAAATATTAATCAGAATAATGCAAAAGTGAAACTGTTTAGAAGTAGAAAGAAGTTAGAAAATATTTTAAGAGCTCAATTACCAACAGAAATTATAGAAAACTATGAAAGAAGTGCAAAATAGAGAAGAAGATTTTATAAAAAAAATGATGGATAAATCAGTTCTAGAATCACCATCGACTGATTTTACTTTGAAAATAATGAAAGAAGTAACGAAAGAAAATCAATTTTATAAACTAAACAAACCTTTGATTTCAAGGCAAGTTTGGATGTTAATTTTTACTTTTCTTTTGCTTTTATTTAGCTCTGCGTTTTACTTTATAGATTGGAAAATTCAAGATAATTCATTTAGTACTTTATTTGGGAAAATAATTGACGACTCTATTTGGCAGTTGTTTTCGAATCTCAAATTTTCTAAAACATTGAGTTATTCTTTGCTAATATTTTCTGTTTTTAGTCTTTTACAAATATTCTTTATTAAATCCTATTTTGATAAACGATTTCAGTCATAATAACTTATTTCTAAAATGCTACTATAAATTAAAAGTGGATAATATTGTTCGCTTTTTTTGTGCTTTTTGTAACCTCTTTTGGCATAATAAGGTCTAAAAAAGAAATCATCAATTTAAATAATAAAAAGAATGAGAGTAATTTTTAAGATCTTTTGGATTGCGTTTTTGTTAGTACAATCTAATTTTTATGCACAGACCATTGAATCAAAAATGGACAGTTTAATAATCTCTAAATTTAAAGCAGATAATCCAGGAGCTGTTTTTCTAGTAGCAAAAGAAGGAAAATCAATTTATAGAAAAGCTTTTGGTAAAGCCAATTTAGAAATGAATATTGATATGCAACCCGAGTTTGTCTTTGAAATTGGATCCATGACAAAACAATTTACGGCTGTAGCAATAGCACTACTTGAAGAACAAGGGAAATTAAATTTTCAAGATGAAATTGTAAAGTTTATTCCAGATTATCCTACACAAGGAAATAAAATGACAATACATCATTTGTTAACACATACTTCGGGTATTAAAGATTTTACCAAAATGAAAGAGCTTAGGAGTATTTCAAAAAAGGATTTATCTCCAAAGGAGCTTGTAGATTTTTTTAAAAATGAACCTATGGATTTTAATTCAGGAGAACAATTTAAATATAATAATTCAGGATATATTGTTTTGGGTTATATCATTGAAATAGTTTCAGGACAATCGTATGAAGATTTCATCCAGAAAAATATTTTTGATAAATTAGAAATGAAGGCTACTTATTATGCAAATCACAGAAAAATTATAAAGAATAGAGTATCAGGCTATCATAATAAAGAGGGATATATTAATAATGATTATATAAGTTTTACTTTGCCTTATGCTTCGGGTTCAATTATGTCAACTGTAGATGATATGTTAAAATGGCAAAATGCAATGGATACAAATAAGCTAGTAAGCTCAAAAACAAAGCAAAAGATATTGACAAACTATAAGCTAAACAGTGGAGAAGAAATTCACTATGGTTATGGTTGGCATATAAAAGAAATTAATAACTCTATCTCCATAGAGCATGGAGGAAGTATTTTTGGGTTTAAATCTATGGGCATTTATTTGCCAAAAGAAAAGGTTTATGTAATAGGGTTATCAAATTGCGATTGTAACTCACCCACACAAATTACAAAAGATATTGCTACACTTTTTGTAGAAAACTAATTATTATAAAATGAAAAGGGTGTAAATTATTAATTTACACCCTTTTCATTTTATGGCTTTAGAAGCGTTATGCTAACGCTTCCTTTATTCTTTTTAATGCCTCTTTTAATAATTCTTCGCTTGTTGCGTAAGAAAAACGAATACAATTTGGATTACCAAAAGCTTCACCTGTTACAGTAGCTACATTGGCTTCTGCTAAAAGATACATAGAGAAATCAGTTGCGTTTTCAATTTTTGTTCCTTTTAAAGTTTTACCAAAATAATCGGAAACATCAGGAAATACATAAAAAGCTCCTTCTGGAACATTGATTTTTAATCCTGGAATTTCTTGAATTAAACCAACAACTAAATCTCTTCTTTTATGAAAAGCTTCTACCATGTGGTTTAATACTTTTGGATCAGCTTCAACAGCAGCAATAGTTGCTCGTTGTGCTATAGAATTAGCACCACTTGTAACTTGTCCTTGAATTTTTGTACATGCTTTTGCAATAAATTCTGGAGCGCCAATATATCCAATCCTCCATCCTGTCATAGCAAACGCTTTTGCTACTCCATTAACCGTAATTGTTCTATCTAGCATACCTGGAATAGATCCAATACTACAAAATGTTCCTGAGAAATTTATGTGCTCATATATTTCATCTGAAACTACATATATATTTGGGTGTTTTTCTAAAACTTTACAAAGCGCTGTAAGTTCTTCCCTGTTGTAAACAGAACCGCTAGGATTACAAGGAGAACTAAACCACATCATTTTTGTTTTTGGTGTAATTGCTTTTTCAAGTTGTTCAGGTGTGATTTTGAAATCACTATCAACAGAAGTAGGAACTTCGATAGGAGTTCCTCCAGAAAGTTTGATGATTTCGTAATAACTTACCCAATATGGAGCAGGAAGAATCACTTCGTCTCCTTCGTTTAACATTACTTGAGCAATATTGTATAAAGATTGTTTTGCACCAGTTGAAACAACAATTTGAGAAGATTTGTATTCCAAATCATTATCTCTTTTGAATTTTTTACAGATAGCTTCTTTTAATTCTACATAACCATCAACAGGTGAGTAGGTGCTATAATTTTCGTCAATTGCTTTCTTTGCTGCTTCTTTTATAAAATCAGGAGTATTAAAATCAGGCTCTCCTAAACTTAAACTGATTATATCTTTTCCTTGTGCTTTTAATTCTCTTGCTAATGCAGCCATAGCAAGGGTTTGTGATGTAGATAAATTATTAATTCTATCTGATAACGGATTCATTGTATGTAATGTTGTTAGTTGTTTATGCTAATTGAGGTTGTTGTCCTAGTTCTTTTAAATGTTTGAAATGAGCAATTACTGCACTTCTCATTGTTTTATATTCGTAATAAGGCAGATTACATTCTTTTGCAGTTTGTTTTACAATTTCTGCTATTTTACCATAATGAATATGACTTATATTCGGAAAAATATGATGTTCAATTTGATGATTAAGGCCGCCAGTATACCAATTTACAATCCAGTTTTTAGGAGCAAAATTTGTTGTGGTAAACAATTGATGAATTGCCCAAGTATTTTCAATTTCTCCAGCTTCAGAAGGAAGTGGGTTTGTTGTTTCTTCAACAATATGTGCTAATTGGAATACAATACTTAAAATTAAACCAGCAGTATAGTGCATCACAAAAAAACCAATTAAAACTTTCCACCATACAATTCCTAGAATCATAGGAATTACTAACCAAATTGAAAAATAAATAACTTTTGTAATTACTAGTGTTGTCCAAAGAATTTTAGGACTTTTTATTTTACCATATGAAAGTTTTCTTTTTAAATATCCTTTCATTTGCTTAAAATCGGTAGTTAATGACCAATTGAAAGTTAATAATCCGTATAAAAATACAGAATAGTAATGCTGAAATTTATGAAATTTATACCATTTTGCTTCTTTAGTAAAACGAATAATTCTTCCTGCATCTAAATCTTCATCATGTCCTGGTATATTTGTATAAGTATGATGTAGAACATTGTGTTGTACTTGCCAGTTGTAAACATTTCCTGCTAAGATATATATACTTCCTCCCATGATTTTATTTACCCAGTTTTTAGTTGAATAAGAACCATGATTTCCATCGTGCATTACATTCATTCCAACTCCTGCCATTCCTATTCCAATAACTATACTTAATAGAAGATATAACCAGAGAGGCATAGTTAATGAAATTAAAAAGAAATAAGGTGTAAGGAAAAGAGCAAACATTACAATTGTTTTTAAATGTAATTTCCAGTTTCCGGTTTTCTTAAGATTATTCGTCTTAAAATAGTCATTTACACGTTTATTTAGTGTTCTGAAAAATTTTGCATTGTCAGTTTTTGAGAAGATAGGTGCTTTTGTGTTCATTTTATAAACTAAACTTGGTTTGCGACCAAAGATAATAATTATCTTATTGACACTGTATATTTTAATCTAATTGTTTGTTAAAAAATGTATTTTTGCAACAAAAATAGGATATGGAGTTAATTTTAAAATATTTTCCAAATTTAACGAATACTCAAATTAGACAATTTGAGATGTTGAAAGATTTGTATGAAGATTGGAATTCAAAAATAAATGTTATTTCTCGAAAAGATATTGAAGAACTATATGTTCGTCATGTTTTACATTCTTTAGGGATTTTTAAAATTCTGGAATTCAAACCTGGAACTCAAATTTTAGATGTAGGAACTGGAGGAGGATTTCCAGGGATTCCTTTAGCGATTATGCATCCTGAAGTTGATTTTTATTTAATAGATATTATTGCTAAAAAAATAAAAGTAGTAAATGAAGTGACTGCTGCTTTAGGATTGAAGAATGTTAAAGCGGAACAAAAAAGAGCAGAATTAGTTCGTAGTGATTTTGATTTTATTGTTAGTAGAGCAGTAACCAATATGCCTGATTTTGTCAATTGGGTTGATGGGAAAATAAAAAAAGAGTCAAAACATGAATTAAGAAATGGAATTTTATATTTAAAAGGAGGAGATTTAAGTGAAGAGTTAGCCGCTTTTCCTAAAGCAATTTTGTATAATTTATCAGATTATTTTACTGAGGAGTTTTTTCAAACTAAAAAAGTGGTTCATTTAGCTCTTAAATATAAGAAATAAAAAAATCCCGCATTTGCGGGATTTTTTTATATATGTTATCCTAAAAATGGATATCTATAATCTTCTGGTGTAACAAAAGTTTCTTTGATTGTTCTAGGTGATACCCAACGCAATAAGTTTTGTGCCGAACCTGCTTTGTCGTTAGTTCCCGAACCTCTTGCACCTCCAAATGGTTGCATTCCTACAACAGCACCTGTTGGTTTGTCATTAATATAGAAGTTTCCAGCAGCATTTTGTAAAGCAACTGTTGCTTCTTCTACTGCATAACGACATTGGCTAAATACAGCCCCAGTTAATGCATATTCAGAAGTTTCGTCAACTAATTTTAAAGTTTCAGTCCATTTTGCATCTTCATAAACATAAATAGTAACTACAGGACCAAATAATTCGGTTTCCATAGTTGAATATTTAGGGTTTGTAGTTAAGATAACGGTTGGTTCAATGAAATAACCTTTTGATTTGTCATAATTTCCTCCTATAATTACCTCTGCATCGCTGTCTTTTTTAGCTTGATCGATATAACGAGCTAATTTGTCAAATGACGCTTCAGAAATTACAGCAGTAACAAAATTGCTCATGTCTTCTGGAGACCCCATTGTTATTGAAGCTAAATCTGCTTCTACATTAGATTTTACAGAAGGCCATAAACTTTGTGGAATATAAACACGAGAAGCAGCGCTACATTTTTGTCCTTGGAATTCAAAAGCACCACGAGTAATTCCTGTTGCTACTTGTTTTGCGTTAGCAGATGGATGTGCAATAATGAAATCTTTTCCACCTGTTTCTCCAACGATTCTTGGATATGTTTTATAAGTTGCAATGTTATTTCCAATAGTTTTCCAAATGTCATTGAAAACTCCTGTAGATCCAGTGAAGTGAACACCGGCTAAGTGTGGGTTAGATAAAATTACATCTGAAACCATTCCAGAATCACCCATTACCATATTGATAACACCATCTGGTAAACCTGCTTCTTTGAAAACTTGCATGATTACATTTGCAGAATATATTTGAGTTGCCGCTGGTTTCCAAACTACTACATTCCCCATTAAAGCAGCACTTGATGGTAAATTTCCTGCAATAGCTGTAAAGTTGAAAGGAGTAATTGCATATACAAAACCTTCTAATGGTCTGTATTCAACTCTGTTCCACATATCTGAATTAGATGCTGGTTGATCAGCGTAGATTTTAGTCATGAATTCTACGTTGTAACGTAAGAAATCGATTAATTCACAAGCTGAATCAATTTCGGCTTGATGAATTGTTTTTGATTGCGCAATCATTGTTGCTGCATTTATTTTAGCACGGTAAGGACCTGCTAATAATTCTGCTGCTTTTAAGAAAATACCAGCACGATTTTCCCATGACATTGCAGCCCATTTTTTCTTAGATTCAAGCGCATTATTAATGGCTTTTTCTATATGAGATTTCTCTGCTAAATGATATGTACCTACTATATGTTGGTGATCATGTGGTGCAGATAATGTTTTTGTATTTCCAGTTCTAATTTCTTCGTTACCAATGTATAATGGAACATCTACTTTTGAGTTCCACATTTCTTTGTATACAGCCGAAACTAGTTCTCTTTCAGGTGAGCCAGGAGCATATGCTTTTACAGGCTCATTTACAGCTTTGGGAACGTTAAAAAATCCTTTTAACATAGTGTTGTTTTTTAATGAATTATTAAATAATGATTCGCAAATTTAAGAAAAAAATAATGTAAATAGTATAAGAAAATGTTAGAATGAGAATCTTGCAAGAAAGGATTAGTTCAGTGCGAATGGTGCACTAAATTTAAATGTAGGAATTATAACTCTAAAACTTTTTGTTGTAGTAAAGTTAATCATATTGTAGAACCCTTTCATAGCTCCTATTGGAGAAGAAAGTAAACATCCAGACGTGTAAGTGTGTTTCTCGCCAGGTTTTAAAACAGGTTTTTTACCAACTACACCTTCACCGTCTACAATTTCAATGTTGTTAAGTGCATCGTAAATTTCCCAATGCCTAGAATTTAATTGAACAGAATCTTTACTAAAATTTTCTATTGTGATTTGGTAACTAAAGGCAAAGTTTATCTTGTAGTTTTTGAAGTAAGTCCCTTCAAAACTAGTCAATACAGAGATTTTTATGCCTTTTGTTATTTGAGTTACCATAAATTTAAAACAAAATTACACCTAAAGATATCATTATCAACATGGAAATTAATAAAAATATACCAAATAAAGGATTCAAAAGTATGAATTTTAAAATGGTTTTCCAACGATTCTGTCCATAAAAATTTCTTAAGGATTTGTAAAAGTAAAAGGGAAATATAAATATTGAACAAGTTCCAATTAAAAGCTCTGAGATAGTAGTGCTTAATAAATCAATAATATTGAATATTATCATGCAAATAAAAAGAAATGTAAAATAGGTATACGAGAAAATCAAATGTTCTGTGTAATTTAACTTTTTTGAATAAAAGACTAGCCAAAACATAATGGTGATGATGGGTAATGATAAGAATATTAAAAAGGGTAGTTTTTGATAAAAATATTCTGTTAATTCATTTTTTATATCATTTGTTTTGAATAGAATAGATTTTTTGAATAAAAAACGATTGAATTGGGTGTTTTCGTATTCTAGTTCTTTTAGTGCTTCTTCAGGTGTTTTGTTTGGATATTTTCTGTTGAAATTTCGAAATGAACTAAATTCGTAATAAAAACCCATTTTGTTTTTCTTTAGTTCAGATTTGGTATAGATAGAGTCTTTACTTAAATCTCTGAAGGAATTAATTTGCTCTTTTATAAATGATTTATCTGTGCTTGGTATGCTATCATTAATTTGACTAAGTTCTTTTTTTAATTCGCTTGAATCAAGTAAATTAGTATTGTTTGTGTTAGTTGAATTACCTGAGGATTTTTCATTTAAATTAAAAGTAAGAAAAAGAATAATAGAAACGCTCAAAAAAAGTCTAAAAGGATTAGCGTATTTTTGTCTTTTTCCTTCATTGAATTCTTTTGCTAAAACTCCAGGCTTTGTAAACATTGAAATAATAGAATTTCTTAAACGAGAGTCGTAAGCGTAAAAGTTTGACAAAAATTCTTCAATAAAATCACTTATAGTTAATCTTTTTTTTGAATTCAATTGTCCGCAATGATGGCAATACTTCTCACTAATATCTAGTGAAGTATTACAATTTAAGCATTTTGTTCCTCTGTAAATGGTGTCCTTTCTGCTCATGGTTAATTACGGATTCCTTCGCTATTGGTGTTAGCAATGCCAATTACGCTATCATATCGGTCATTGTTTCCTCTGTAATACACAAGAATGGTATAATTATTTTCTGTTTGATAGAAATTACCATCGATAGCATTTTTGTAATCTATTTCTTTATTCTTATTTGCGATTGTATATTGATAATTAGTATATCCTTGTTTAATTAATATTGCCTTTTCATATAGGCCACTTTCTTTATTGTAAGCCATTTTATTCTCTTCATTCATAACATAATTGTTAAACATACCCGTTATGTAAATGTTTTCTCTATCGAAGAAGTCAGGTGCGTTTAATGTGAAATATACCCATGAGTAATCTGCTTCAATTTGCGAGTTTTCTGCATTGCTATTTAGAACAACAAAATTACCATTGAAGTCTGGGAAATAGGTGTAAACGCTGTTTTTTCTAGCATTGTTTGTATATAAATGTGAATTGTAAATGTCTCCAGAAGTAACTCTTCCAACGCTATTGTTGGTGACTCTTATTTGTGAATTATCTAAAGTGTAGAATTCATTTCCTGCCCAAAACTGAGTCTCTTTGTTGTATCTGTAAATTAATTCTGTTCCAATTGTATATTGAGGTTTTATGTTTGAAATAGAATTTTCCCAATTTCCATTTTTAAATATGGAAATCTTTACATTATTTATAGGGTTCTGAAGAACTAAGTCTCCATATTTTATTGATAATTCAATATTTTGTTTTTCATTTATTGATTCAAAGTCTCTTGCTCTTCTTACTTCTGATGCAACGCTTACTGACTCGTCATAAACAATAAATCTTCTTGAAAAAACAATTTCTTGTTCATCATTAAAAACTTTTATAATATAATTTCCTGTTTTTGTTATTCTGTTAAATTTATTTGGAAATTGTTGTCTGTAATGAGAATATAATTGCAAAGTATTAAATGAATTTTCATAGGTAATGATTCTTTGATTATCCATTCCGTTTAGATATTCTACTTTGGCTAAACTTGAAGGTGTCCAGTCATAATTATACTGTGTTATAGTGTAGTAATAATCCGCTTCATTTCCGAATAAATCATCAAATTGAAGTTCAAAATTATCTCCTAATTTAAAAAAGGGTAAAACGTTGTTGTTGTTTTGAACAAAAGAAACTGTTTTTATATTAAAAGGAGGTGCTATTTCTTTTTCTACTTGCGTGTAACTGTTTGAAAATGAAATTAAAAAAAATAAAATATAGATTCTTTTAGTCATCTTTTTGTGTGATTTTTTGTAAAAATACTAAAACTAGAAATAGATATGCAAATTTTATAGTCTAAACCGTGATATTTTATAATTTAGAATAGATATAAATAATGAAAATCAATAGTTATATTTTTGGAGTAGTGTTCCTTAATTAATTAAATTTGCACGTTTTATAAAATAGTACTAACCATATCTTCAATAAACATGTCAAAAGACATTCGAATTAAAAAAGGTTTAGACCTTAAGTTGAAGGGTGAAGCAGAAAAAACAATTTCTGAAGTAACTCGCTCGAAAGTCTATGCTATTAAACCTTCTGATTTTCATAAAGTAACACCTAAAATGGTTCTTAAAGAAGGCGCAGCTGTAAAAGCTGGAGAAGTAATTTTCTACTCTAAGAATGACGAAGCTGTAAAGTTTGTCTCACCAGTGAGTGGAACCATTCAAGAAATTGTTCGTGGTGAAAAAAGAGTAATTCTAGAAGTTAGAATAACTGCTGATATTCAGGACGTTCATGTAGAGCATAGCAAGAAAAACCCAAAAGATTTATCAGGTGAAGAAGTTAAGCAGCATTTATTAACATCAGGTTGTTGGTCATTTATCAAACAACGTCCTTATGATGTAATTGCGAATTCGGCTGATACACCAAAATCTATTTTTGTTTCTGGAATAAATTCAGCTCCGTTACAAGGAGATTTGGATTTTGTTTTAAAAGGAAAACAAGAAGCTTTGAAAGTTGGTTTTGAAGCATTAACTAAATTAACATCTGGAAAAGTTCATGTAACTGTTTCTCCTAAATCAGATTTTATGCCTTCAGTTGATGGTGTTAAAGTTCATAAAGGGAAAGGATTGCATCCAGTTGGATTAGTTTCTACTCAAATTGCTAAAATTGATCCAATAAATAAAGGGGAGAAAGTTTGGACTGTTCAAATTGAAGATGTTGCTATAATTGGAGAGTTGTTCTTAACAGGGAAATTTAATTCCGAAAGAATAATTGCTTTAACAGGAACAGGTTTTAAAACACCATCTTATGTGAAAGCTTTAATCGGAGCTCAAATAAGTGATGTTGTTTCTGGAAACTTAAAAGAAGGTAATTATAGAATTATAAGTGGAAACGTGTTAACTGGAGATAAAAAATCAAAAGATGATTTCTTAGGATATTATCATAACCAGATTACAGTAATTCCAGAAGGAGATGATTATGATTTCTTCGGATGGAATATTCCAAGACCTAATAAATTTAGTGTTTATAGAGCAAATATGTTTTCTTTCTTAACACCAAAGAAAAAATACAATCTAAACACAAATACTAACGGTGAACATAGAGGTTTTGTATTAACAGGAGAATATGAAAAAGTATTTCCTTTGGATATTTACCCTATGCAATTATTGAAAGCTATTTTAGTAAAAGATATAGATCAAATGGAAGCATTAGGTATTTATGAAGTAGCTCCAGAAGATTTTGCATTGACAGAATATATTTGTGTTTCAAAACAAGATCATCAACATATCGTTAGAGAAGGATTAGATGTAATGATAAACGAGGTAGGATAAATCTTTCAAATAAATTTTAAAATCACAAAAAATGGGATTAAAACAAAATTTACATAATTTAAAAGAAAAGTATAAAGGAACTAAGTTTGAACAAGGTTTCAATGCATTGCATACTTTTCTTTATGTACCTAACATAACTACTCATTCAGGGTCACATGTTAGAGATGCTACCGATTTAAAACGTGTAATGAATACAGTAATCATGGCAATGGTTCCTGTTCTTTTATTCGGTATGTTTAATGCTGGTTATCAGTATAATTTGGCAACTAATGGAGTTGCTGAATTTTTAACAATGGATAATTTCATTGTTGGGTTAAAAAAGATTCTACCTCTATTGGTTGTTTCTTATGGAGTAGGTTTAGGTATTGAGTTTATCTTTGCTACAGTTAAGAAACATGAAGTAGAAGAGGGATATCTTGTAACAGGTATGCTTGTGCCTTTAATTGTTCCTATCGATTTACCATTATGGATGCTTGCTGTTGCAGTAGCTTTTGGTGTAATTATAGCAAAAGAATTATTTGGAGGAACAGGAATGAATGTTTTGAATCCTGCTTTAACAATTCGTGCTTTCTTGTTCTTTAACTGGGCAGCTTGGATGTCGGGAGATAAAGTTTGGGTTCACGGATCAGTAGAAAGAGCTAATGAAATTGCAAACCTTAAATTACAAGGTATAGAGCAATTGCCAGATGCAATATCAGGAGAAACTATTTTAGGAACTTTAGCAGCAAATAAACCTGTTGCCTATTCTGCTACAGATATGTTCTTTGGATATATTCCAGGTTCTGTAGGTGAAACATCAACATTTTTAATATTATTAGGAGCTGCTTTCCTTATTTTTACAGGAATTGGTAGTGCAAGAATTATGATTTCTTCAATCATTGGAGCTGTTGTAATGGGATTAATCTTTAACGGAATAGTAGACGCAGGTGTTATCACAGAGTCAAGTAAATTCTATGGTTTAATGGCTTTCCCTTTTTGGCAACATTTACTAGTTGGAGGTTTAGCTTTTGGTATTGTGTATATGGCGACAGATCCTGTTTCTGCATCACAAACAAATAAAGGTAAAATTATTTACGGATTCTTAATCGGATTTATCAGTATTTTAATTCGTGTATTTAATCCAGCTTATCCAGAAGGAGTAATGATGGCAATATTATTAATGAACGTATTTGCTCCAACAATTGATCATTATGTGGTTCAAGGAAATGTAAAAAGAAGAATGAAACGTTTAAAAACTAAAACTGCTTAATAATTATGTCAACTAAACGTACAGATTCAAATTTATATACTATAATATTCTCAGTAATATTAGTAGTTGTAGTAGGTTCTTTGTTGGCATTTTTTGCAAGTGCAACAAAAGAGATGCGTGATAACAATGATAAAGTTAAAACGCAAATGGATATTTTAAGTGCAATGGGCATTGATTCAGATAGAACAAATGCTACAGAAACATTTAATAAATATATTAAAGAACAATTCGTTATTGAAGGTGAGAAAGTAACTGAAGATAAGGAAGCATATTTAATTAATATAAAGAAGGAATTAGATAATGCAAAACAAGGTAAAGTTCAGAAATTACCTTTATTTGTAGGAGAAAAAGAAGGTAAAAAAATCTATATTGTTCCTGTAAGAGGTAATGGTCTTTGGGATGCTATTTGGGGCTATGTTGCTTTAAACGATGATTTAAAAAGTATCAATGGTGTGTATTTTGATCATAAAGGAGAAACTCCTGGATTGGGTGCTAACATCACTGAAGCATTTTTTGAAGATGACTTCAAAGGAGAAATGATTTTTGATGCTGAAGGAAATTATAAATCAGTTGAGATTTCTAAATCAAATGGAGATCCTAATAATGTAGATAAATCAGATAATCAAGTAGACGCTATCTCAGGAGCAACAATTACAGGTAATGGAGTTGGAGCAATGTTAAAATCTGGGATTAAGCTTTATTTGCCTTATTTCGAAACTATAAAAAAATAAGCTATGGCAGAAAATAAAAACACAGTAAAAGAGCCATTGTTCTCAAAAAAGAATATGGGTTTAGTAAAAGATCCGCTTACAGATAGTAATCCTATTACGGTTCAAGTATTAGGAATATGTTCTGCATTAGCAATTACTGCTGAACTAAAAGCGTCAATCATTATGGCATTGTCTGTAATGTTTGTGCTAGCGGCTGGTAACGTAGTTATCTCATTAATGAGGAATATTATTCCTTCTGCAATTAGAATTATCGCTCAACTTGTTGTCGTTGCGGCTTTAGTAATTATTGTAGATTTAACACTGAAAGCTTATGTGCCAGATTTGGCTAAAAAACTTTCTGTATTTATCGGATTAATTATTACAAACTGTATTATCATGGGACGTTTTGAAGCTTTTGCTTTAGGTAATGGTCCTTGGAAAGCATTTTTAGATGGAATTGGTAATGCAGCAGGATATGGATTAATTTTAGTAGTAGTAGGTTTTTTCAGAGAATTATTGGGTTCAGGAAAATTATTAGGTTTTCCAGTATTTGGTGATCCAGTTGAAAAAACAGGACTTTACGCATTAGGATATGAAAATAATGGTTTTATGTTATTAGCTCCAATGGCGTTAATTACTTTAGGATTAATTATCGGATTCCAACGTTCAAGAAATAAAAGTCTAATAGAAACAAACTAAGAAATGGAATTATTACAATTATTTTTAAAATCAATCTTTATTGATAATATGGTATTTGCAACATTCTTAGGAATGTGTTCATACTTAGCGGTTTCTAAAAAAGTTTCTACAGCAGTAGGATTAGGAGCAGCAGTTATTTTCGTAATGTTAGTAACTGTTCCTTTAAACTTTTTATTAGATCAATACTTACTTCGTCCAGGTGCATTAGTGTGGTTAGGTGAAGAATATGCAGATTATGATTTAAGCTTTTTAACATTTATTCTTTTTATTGCTACTATTGCTACAATGGTACAGTTAGTTGAAATGATCGTTGAAAAATTTGCTCCAGCATTATACACATCATTAGGTATATTTCTACCTTTAATTGCTGTGAACTGTGCTATTCTTGGAGGATCATTATTCATGCAACAAAAAGAATTTAATAATATTACTGAAGCAACCGTATATGGTGTTGGATCAGGTATTGGTTGGTTCTTAGCAATTTTAGCTATTGCAGCTATTAGAGAAAAAATCAGATATTCAAATGTTCCACCTGCTTTTAGAGGTTTAGGTATGACATTTATTTTAACAGGTTTAATGGCTATTGGTTTTATGTCTTTTGGAGGAATGCTTTCAGGAGGGGATAGTGCTGAACCTAAAAAAGAACTTGTTGAAAATGTTGAGCCTTCTACATCTATTGAAGAAAAAGTAGAAATTGTATCAGATTCAACAGAGGTAGAACAAATAGCAAATGATTCATTAACCCAAACAGTACAGGAATAATTATGATAGCTTTAGAAGTAAGTACTACTGGTTTAATCAGTACAACAGTAATAGCCTTTTTAATTTTATTACTAGCTCTTGTTGCAATTATATTATTTGCCAAAGCTAAATTGGTTCCATCTGGTCCAGTTAAAATTAAAATTAATGGAGAGAATGAAATTGAAGTAGGTTCAGGAAATACATTATTATCTACATTAGGATCAAGCAAAATTTTCTTGCCATCAGCTTGTGGTGGTGGTGGAACTTGTATTCAATGTAAATGTAAAGTTCTTGACGGTGGTGGAGAAGCTTTGCCAACAGAAGTGCCTCACTTTAGTAGAAAAGAATTAGCAGAAGGATGGCGTTTAGGATGTCAGGTGAAAGTTAAGAGTGATATGGTTATCGAAGTTCCAGAAGAAGTGTTTGGAATTAAGAAATTTGAAGCAAAAGTATATTCAAACTATAACGTAGCTTCTTTTATTAAAGAGTTTATCGTTGAGTTGCCAGAAGATATGCATTATGAGCCAGGAGGATATATCCAAATTGAGATTCCTAAATGTGAAATCAATTATACAGATATTGATATCACAGCGCATCCAGTAGAACATCCAGGTGAGCCAGAAAAATTCAAAGCAGAATGGGATAAATTTAATTTATGGCCATTAGTAATGAAAAATGATGAATTAGTAGAAAGAGCATATTCAATGGCTTCTTATCCTGCTGAGGGAAGAAAGATTATGTTGAATGTTCGTGTTGCTACTCCACCATGGGATAGAAACATTAACGGATGGGCAAAAGTAAATCCAGGAGTTGCTTCTTCTTATATTTTCTCAAGAAAAGCAGGTGATCCAGTAGTGGTTTCAGGTCCTTATGGAGAATTCTTCATTAATGAAACTGAAGCAGAAATGTTATATGTAGGTGGAGGAGCAGGTATGGCACCAATGCGTTCTCATTTATATCACTTATTCCGTACTGTTAAAACAGGACGTAAAGTAACATATTGGTATGGAGGTCGTTCAAAGAGAGAGTTGTTCTATACAGATCACTTTAGAGCGTTAGAAAAAGATTTTCCTAACTTTAAATTCTATTTAGCATTATCTGAGCCTCAACCAGAAGATAACTGGAAAGTAAAAGAAGGTGTTAATGGAGAAGGTGACGGATTCGTTGGATTTATTCATAATGTAGTAATTGATAATTATTTATCACATCATGAAAATCCAGAAGATATTGAATTATATTTCTGTGGTCCACCAATGATGAACAAAGCAGTTCAAAAAATGGGTGAAGACTTCGGACTTGATCCTGAGAACATCAGATTTGATGATTTTGGAGGATAATATTTTAAAAAACCGATTCAGAAATGAATCGGTTTTTTAATTTCTATTCAAGCTTATTTGTATTTTTGTACTATGGAAGAACTTACAGAACAAGAACTACATCAAATTGCAATGAATCATGTAGGGAAAGACCTTGAAAAAAAAGGTTTTGAATTTATTGCAGTTAATAGTCAATTAAAAAAACATCCTCAATTTGTTTGTGTAGACACACAAAATAGATTACACTTTGTCATGGTACAAGCGGTTCCTTATCCTATAAATCCAGATGAACCCAATGTTTTGTTTGTAGAAACATTTATTAATCATGCAAAAGCAAAAAATGCAAAAGTATTATTTGCAGGCGTTGGCATTGCCAATGCAGAAGATTTCGAAAAACCAGTTTACGTTTCATCCGATTATATAATCAATTACAATGGATATAAAGAACTTTTATAGTCTACTTCTACTTTTTGTATTAATGACTTCTTGTGAAAAAAAAGAAAATACTTTTTTTGTAATTCAAGGAGAAGCTCAAGGTAGTACTTATGCAATTAAATATATTGCTAATGAAGAGTTAGTTTCTAAATCGCAAATAGACTCTTTGCTCTTAGCTTTTGATATGTCACTTTCGACTTATAGAAATGATTCTAAAATTTCTAAAATAAATTTGGGAGATAGTACTATTGTTATTGATGATTTTTTTGTTGATACATTTAAAGCCTCAAATCAAATTTTTAATGAAACAGAAGGACTATTTGATCCAACAATTGGAATTTTAGTAAATGCTTATGGTTTTGGACCTAGTAAAAAACATCAAAATCTTACTCAAAATCAAATTGATAGTTTGTTGCAATATGTTGGCTTTAATAAGGTTAAGATAAACGCAAACAAAACAATTTCAAAAAAATATGCTGCTATTTATTTCGATTTTAATTCAATAGCACAAGGTTATTCTGTTGACGTTGTAGTGAAATTTTTAAAATCAAAAGGAATTGAAAATGGAATCATAGAAATAGGTGGAGAATTATTCGCCTTGGGAAAAAACAGTATTGATAATAAAAGTTGGATTGTAGGTATAGATGATCCATTACAAAAGCCAGATGAAAGAAAGTTAATAGCAACAATTCAACTAGAGAATGTTGGAATGGCAACATCTGGAAACTATCGTAAAGTAATAACAGATTCTATTACAGGAGAAAAATTTGTTCATATTATAAATCCAAAAACAGGGAAGAGAGAAAAAAACACTATTCTAAGTGCAACAGTTTTAGCACCTACCTGTATAATGGCTGATGGCTATGCTACTGCTTTTATGATAATGGATTTAGAACAAGTGAAAACATTCGTAAAAAAGCATCCAGAATTAAATGTTTTATTGCTTTATGCGGATGAAAATAATGAAATGCAACGATTTGAAACAGATAACTTTAAAAATATATTGTTACATTAAATAATGATAACTTAGAATTCTTTAAAATGTTATTTCTTTAGATTAAAAGTTAATTTATATATAATAATTTAGTTTTTTTTGTGTTATAGGTTTAGTTTTAGAACAAAATACTATAACAAATGAAAAAAATTAAACAATCGTTTTACATCTTATTGTCAGCAATGTCTGCTATTGGATTTGCTCAAGAGCTTAAAATGGACAGTCCAATTCCTATGGATCCAACCGTTAAAACAGGAAAATTAAAAAATGGATTAACGTATTACATCAAAAAAAATAGTAAACCTGAAAATAAAGTTGATCTTAGGTTGATGATTAATGCAGGTTCTATATTAGAAACAGATGAACAACAAGGATTAGCACATTTTATGGAACACATGTGTTTCAACGGAACAAAACGTTTTCCAAAAAATAAATTAGTTGATTATCTTCAAAGTATAGGTGTTAAATTTGGACAACATTTAAATGCTTATACTAGTTTTGATGAAACCGTTTATTTCTTACCAATTCCTTCAGATGATAAAGAAAAATTAGAAAAAGGATTCCAAATCATTGAAGATTGGGCGTTTAATACTACACTTACTCCTGAAGAAATTGATAAAGAAAGAGGTGTGGTGTTAGAAGAATATCGTCTTGGACTTGGAGCAGATAAAAGAATGATGGGACGTTTTATGCCAAAAATGATGTATAATTCGCAATATGCAAAGCGTTTACCTATAGGTCAAAAAGAAATTCTTGAAAACTTCACTTATGATAAATTAACAAGTTTCTATAAAGATTGGTATAGACCAAATTTAATGAGTGTAGTAGTTGTTGGAGATATTGATGTGGCAGAAATGGAGAAAAAAATAAAAGACCACTTTTCTTCATATAAAAACCCAAAAAAGGAAAAGCCTCGTAAAATGTTTGAAGTGCCAAATCACAAAGAAACATTTATAGCTGTTGAAAGCGATAAAGAAGCTGCTTTTTCACAAGTAAGATTATTGTATAAAGACTATACGGAACCAAAGAAAACAGTTACAGTAGGAGATTTTAGAACAGAACTTATAGAAGGATTGTTTTCAACAATGTTGAATAATAGATTAGAAGAAAAACAAAACTCACCTACACCACCTTTTACTTACGGATACACATATCATGGAGGTACATTTGCTAGAAATAAAGAAGCTTTTCAGTCTTTTGCTATGGTGGCACAAGACAAACAATTAGATGCTTTAAAAGTATTAATAGAAGAGAATGAAAGGGTAAGAAAATATGGATTTACTGAATCTGAATTGGAAAGAGCTAAAACAAAATATCTAAATCAGGTTGAGAGACAATATAATGAAAGAGATAAAACAGAGTCTGAAAACTACGTTTGGGCTATGCAAAGTAACTTTTTAGAGCAAGAACCAGCGCCTAGTATTGAATGGACATTTGCAGCAATGAAACAATTATTGCCAACAATCTCTATAAAGGAAACAAATGATTTAATTTCAAAATATATTAAAGAAGACAATAGAGTTGTTATTCTAACAGGTCCAGAGAAAGAAGGTGTGGCAAAGCCAACAGAGAAAGATGTTTTAGAAGCGATGAAAATTGATGAAAAAGCATTAAAACCGTATGAAGAAACTGCTGTAGCAGAAAGTTTACTTAGAAATCCAGTTAAAAAAGGAAAAGTAGTTAAAACTGAAAAAAATGACAAATTAGACGTTACAACATTTACATTATCGAATGGAGCAAAAGTAATCTACAAGAAAACAGATTTCAAGAACGATGAAATTATGTTCCAAGCATTAAGCTTTGGAGGTTCAAACACACTTTCTAATGAAGATTATAAAAAAGTATCTGTAGCAATGGGTGGTTTAACAGAAGCAGGTTTTTCTGGCATGAATAAAAATGATATTAATAAATTCATGACAGGTAAAATCGCTAGAGTTAATCCTTTTGTTTCTTCAACAGTAGAAGGAATGAGAGGATCATCAACACCAAAAGACTTTGAATACCTTATGCAAATGATTCATGCTTATTTTACAGATTTAAACATGGACAAGGAAGCTTTTGAAGGATACAAAACAAAACAAAAAGGATTTATTTCAAATATGTTGTCAATGCCTTCAATGTACTTTTCTAATGAGTTATACTCATATCTAAACAAAGAAAATCCAAGATACTTAGGTTTTCCAAAAGCAGAAGACTATGATAATGCAGATTATGAATTAGCTTATAAAATATACAAAGAAAGATTTGCAAATGCAGGAGACTTTAATTTCTATTTTGTTGGAAATGTTGACGAAGCAAAATTAATAGAATATTCAGAATTATATTTAGCATCATTACCTGCTAAAAAAGATAGCGAAAAAGCAATCGATTTAGGTTATAGAATGTTAAAAGGTGAACATAAAAAGATAATAAATAAAGGAAAAGATCCTAAAAGTACTGTAAATATAATGTTCTATGGAGATTGTAAATATGATGCTAAAGAAGATTTTGCTTTAAATGCATTAGCAGAAGTATTAACCATCAAATTAGTTGAAGAACTAAGAGAAAATGAAAGTGGTGTTTATGGAGTAGGAGCAAGAGGAAATATGAATAAAGTGCCAGCAGGTAGTTTTAGTTTTTCAATTAATTTTCCATGTGGTCCAGAAAATGCAGAAACATTAACAGCTTCAGCATTGAGAGAATTAAATAAAATAATAGAAAACGGACCAGAACAAAAAGACGTTGATAAATTTATTGAAGCAGAAAAATTAGATTATAAAAAGAAAATAAAAGAAAATAGTTTTTGGATGTCAAACCTTACAAGTTCTTATATGAACGATAATAATCCAGAAGAAATTTTAAATTATGAAGCAAAAGTGAAAGCAATTACTCCAAAAGAAATTCAAGCAGTAGCCAAAAAATACTTAACGAAAGAAAAAGTTATCGCTATATTGATGCCAGAAGAGTAAAACTATAAACAAGTATCTAAAGAAAATCCCGCTTTTGCGGGATTTTTTTATTCTAAAATATAATGAATATTATTAAAAACTTCTTCAGGAATGGTATTTTCTATAATACTATCTGAAATTACTTTTTTAGATTGTTGTAGAAGACTAATTTTCTCTTCAATACTATCTTTTGCAATAAAACGAATTACATTAACTTGATTTTCCTGTCCTATTCTGTGTGCTCTGCCTATTGCTTGAAGTTCGGCAAACGGATTCCACCATGGATCTAAAATAAGAACATAAGAAGCTTTTGTTAAGTTTAATCCAACTCCACCAGCTTTTAGTGAAATGAAAAATAGCAATGTGTTTTCATCTTTTTGAAAATTAGCAACTTCTGTTTCTCTGTCTTTTATTTTTGTACTTCCTGTTAATAAACTATAAAGTGTTCCGTTTTTATCGCACCAATCTGTGTAAATTTTTAGATGAGAAGTATAAGAACTAAAAATTAAAACTTTCTGTTTCGCTTGTAATAAAGTTTCAATATAAGCTGTCACATCAGTAAATTTACCAGAAGACATTTCTTCTCCTATCAATATAGGATGATTCGCTAATTGTCTTAATTTAGAAAGCGCATTTAAAATCGATATTTTTGAATTTGGCTTTTGGTCAACAGAGTTAATTTGTTTTTCAATTAAATAATTTCTAATAATTGATTTCTCATTTTCATATAATTTATTCTGTTCATCTGTCATTTCAGAATAAAAAACCTGTTCGGATATCTCAGGTAAATCTTTAGCAACTTCCGTTTTTGTTCGTCTTAATAAATACGGATTAATTAATGATTTTAATTCCTTTACTTTTTGAAGATTGTGTGATTTTTCAATTGGTTTTTTAAAATGAGATTCAAAAAAAGAATAAGTATTTAATAAGTTTGGGTTTATAAACTGCATTTGACTCCATAAATCGCTTAAAGAGTTCTCAATAGGTGTTCCGCTTAAAGAAACCTTATGAGTTGCATTTATAGTGTTTATAGCTTTGTAAATCTGTGAATTTCTATTCTTTATTTGCTGACTTTCATCTATAATTAAAAAATTAAAATGAAGCGTTTTTAAAAGATTTATATCTTTTAAAAGTAGATTGTATGAAGTGAAAACAAGATCTACTTTATCTAGTTTTTTTCGTTTTATCTTTCTGTCTAAACCTGTATAATTTAATCGCGTAAAATGAGGTGTAAACTTCTTAGTTTCGTTAAACCAGTTATAAGTTAATGAACTTGGAGCCACAACTAATGCTTTGAGTTTTTTAGTAATACTAGGTTGGTTTGAACTAAATAAATCTAAAGAATCTGAAACCTCTTCGGTAATAATAAAATCATTTTCAAAATGAGTATAAACAAAATCTAAATAAGCTAAGCTTTGAATGGTTTTTCCTAATCCCATGTCATCTGCTAAACAAGATCCAAGACCTAATTGGTAATTTTTAATCAACCAGTTTACACCTTCTTCTTGGTAATTTCTAAGAGTGGCTTTTATATTTCCAGTAGTGTTATAAGCTATAATATCTTTATTGAAAGCCTTTTCTGTTGCAATTCCTGTTTCTTCTAATAAAGTAAACTGATTCTTTTGAATTTGAATAGTGTTATTTCTTGTTTTTCCAAAATCAGCTAAAGGTTTGTACTGACTAAACCATTCAAAAGGAATAAGAAACAGACTTCCATTGGGTAATTCATATAATCGATTTCCTGTTTTTAAATGCGAAATAATATTAGAAAAAGGGAATTTAAAATCTTCTATTTCAATAATCATTTCAATGTCAAACCAATCTTTTTTCTCAATAAAATTTGAAGAAATAGTAGAAGAGTGCGTGTTAATCTTAGTATTATTCAATTGTAAATCTATAGCAATTGAAGCATTACTTATTTTTTCATGATTATTGATTAATTCAGTGATGTTGTAAAATTCGTCTAACTCAGTAAGATTTTTATTAAAACTAGCAAACGCATCTGTAAGAAAAAATAATCCTAATTGTTCCAGTGCTTTTACAATTCTTTTTTCTTCCTTTTTATTTCGAATAATTTGATGTACGGTAAATTCGTCTAAATCATTATGGCTAAGATTAATATGTTTCGTTTTTTCATCTGTAATGGAAAATTCATAATCTTCATATATAAAGATAATTTCTAAAAGATATATTTTATGTTGAAGATGAAGTATAGGTTTTATTCTGCAACCTTTACAATTATTATTTGTTTCTACAGTAAATCCATCAGCTTCAATAGGAACTTTTTTGATGACGTTTTTAATAAAAGTATTAAAATATTCAATACTATTTTTATTAGGAATTAAAACCTCTTTCTTTGAAAGAAACGGTTTTAACTTATTTCCATTTATATGATTTATAGTATAAATTGTATTATTAATAGAAACCCAAGAAGGTTCATTAAATAAAATTTTAAAATTAGTTTTAAATGGATAAATTACTGTTTTATGATTTAAAAGACTTAAACAATAAATAATATTCTCAGGTGTTTTTGAAAAACGCAATTTAGGTTCTAAAACAACATCAGAAAAAGAAACTTGTTGCTTATGAAAAACATCCTTTTTATTGATGTCTAAACTTAATGGTGATTTTGTGTTTGAAATTATTTTAAAAAAAGATTCAAGTATAAAATGAACATAATGGTCAACTACTTTCTTAGTTTTATCATCACTTAATAAAACTTCCAAACTTTTAGCTACTTTATTTTTTATTTTATATTTAGAAAGTAAATTTTTAGAATTTAATTTTTCACAAAGTGTAAGTAATTGTAATTCATTTGCCTCTAAATTGTAATCCAATTCAGAGATTGTTTTTGAGTTTGCATTTTTTTTAATGTAATACAAAACACCTTCCGATTGTTCAACAATGAAAGCATTTGGAATATATGATTCTAAAATAGGATCAAATGAAAGATCAAATGCTAAAGCATGATTAGAATTTTCTGAAAAAGGCATATAGTTTAGATTATTTAAAACAAACAGGGATAATTTCTCCTTTTGCTAAACAATATTTCGTTACAAGTTCTGATGGAATCGTACTTGTATAATCTACTTCTTCTACTTTAAAACCAATACTTCTTAATTTATCAAAATAATCACGACCATAAACTCTAACATGATCATATTGACCAAAAATTTTGGCACGTTCTTTAGCATCAGTAATAGAATCATCTGAAAATGTTGTTTCACGAGATAAATCTTGAGGAATTTGAAAAATACCCATTCCGCCAGGTTTTAAAACTCTGTACAATTCCTGCATCGCTTTAGTGTCATCTGGAATGTGTTCTAAAACATGATTGCAAAAAATGATATCATATTCGTTATCTTTAAATGGTAGATTGCAAATATCAGCTTTTACATCAGCCAAAGGTGATAACAAATCAGTAGTAGTGTATTTTATATTTTTCTGTTTTTTAAATCGTTTGTAAAACTCTTGTTCAGGAGCAAAATGCAAAACTGCTAACTTTTTTTCAGAAGTAAAGAAATTAGTTTCGTTTTGTAAATACAACCATAATAAACGATGTCTTTCTAAAGATAGAGTACTTGGTGAAAGTACATTGTTTCGTTGTGTACCATAACCATAGGGTAAAAACATTTTAAAACTTCTACCATCAATAGGATCAGTAAACGTGTTTCCTTTTAATAAAAAAGCAATAACAGGACGAACTACAATACTTAATCGTATAAGAATTGGTCTTGGAATAGTGTTTAATATAAGTTTAAATAGTTTTTTCATTATAATAAAGTAATCAACATTATTATTCCAAAGATTATTGAAGAAATCAGAAATACACCAACATATAAGATTAAGAACAATAAGAAGTATTTAATTCCGGATAAAATACTTTGCTTTACACTTTGGTCATAAAGTTTTTTGAATACATAAGTTGTGAAAAACACATGAATAAACATAAATAAAACTGAATATGACATAAAAGACATTCCAATTATATTAACCAAAATAACTTGTATCACTAAAGCTATGAAGCCTAAATTGGTTTGTATATAGCTATTAAAGACTAGGTGTTCAAAAAAATTATGTCCTCTTTTATTGTATATAATGAGACTGGTTAAGGCGTATACTGGAATTAATAATAAAACAAGAAAATTATAATAGCTCATTATCGATTCCATATAATTTTTCATGTCAAATTTCGGCAATTTTGCTGATGGATTTGAGGTGTTTAGGCTATCTGTAAAATCTTTAGAATAATCCACTATAATGTCCAACGGAAAAAACTTATAAAAAAATACAGCAATAGTAGCATATAGAATTATAAAAGAAAAGGGTTGAAAATATTTTTTTCTAGCACCACTTATATAGGCTTCTAATACATCTTTAGGATTTGTGAATAAATCAAAAAATGTTCTCCAGAAATTATTATCCCAGCTAAAAAAAGGACCAACGAATTCTTCCCATGTTCCTTTTAAAGAAAGTCTATCATGGACAATTTTTGACCCACAGTTTGAGCAAAAACGGTTGTTTTCTTTTATTTCTGATGAACAAGATTTACAATTCATAAATTTACAATACTAATGGAACCTGTCTAAATTCATTTTCTTCATTGCTTACTATACCAAGAGCTTTATAAATATATGCAAAAGTGGAAAGCAATTCTGGTTTTCCATCTACAATAGCAACATCATGTTCAAAATGTGCACTAGGTTTTCCATCAGCAGTAACAATTGTCCAACCATCTTTCAAAGTTCTGATGTTTCTAGCACCAAGATTTATCATAGGTTCAATAGCAATTGTTATTCCGTTTACTAATTTTTTTCCACGACCTCTTTTGCCATAATTTGGTACTTCCGGATCTTCGTGAAGTTTTCGTCCTAATCCATGACCACATAGTTCTCTAACAACTCCATATCCATGTTTTTCACAATACTGTTGAATGGCATAACCGATATCTTCTACACGATTACCTACTTTAGTTTCTCTGATACCAATATATAAAGATTCTTTAGTAACTTGTAAAAGCTTTTTTGTTTCCTCAGAAACTTCACCTACTTCAAATGTATAGGCATGATCGCCATAAAAATCATTTAAAACAGCACCGCAATCTACAGCTATAATATCACCATCTTCTAAAGGTCTGTCCGTAGGTAATCCATGAACTACTTGTTCGTTAACGCTTGTTAAAAGTGTTGAAGGACAACCATACAGCCCTAGGAATCCAGGAATAGCACCATTGTCTCTTATAAAAGTTTCAGCTAGTTTATCTAGTTTGTTAGGAGTAACACCAGGCTTAATTTCTGTAGCCAGCATTCCTAATGTTTTAGAAACGATTAATGCACTTTCACGCATTAATTCAATTTCTTCTTTGGTTTTTATAATAATCATAATAATCAAATTCTAATCGCAAAAATACAATTTTTAATCTTTTATAAGACTATTTCTTTTATAAGGAATCTAATTTGTTTTTAAAAAGAAAACAATCCTAAATTAGGATATACAATAACAACCTTTTTCTACTTTTAGCTCTATATAAATATAAGATTTGAATGTAAATAATAGACACTCGTCTTAACAAACTATTCACTATTTTTAAGATAAATATTCGTATTTTTGTGTAAAATTTTACTTTTATGGAATTAGAATATCTATATCCAAGTCCTTTTAAAACACTTATTTCTTTCCATCTTTTAATTGAACAGTTAGAGGAAATAGCTAAGTCTGATATTGAATATAGAGCTAATTATGCGAAAAGTTTATTAAAACAAGTTGAAGATAAACCCGAACTTATAAACGGAATTCAAGATGTATCGTTCATAAAAGAAAATGAAACTACAATACGAAATTTATTAGCAGATTTATTTCCTACTGTTTTAACTCATAATGAAATTAAAGCAGTAACACTCCCTTTTATAAATTTTACATTTAATTATACCGAACGATTTAAAAAGATATTAAACTCATCAGGGACAACTTTTGATTTTGAAATAAGAGATTTTGATGAGCATCAATTCTACATTATGAATTGTCATATTATTTTAAATATTTATTACAATCAAAATATAGATAATAGACAACCTCTTTTTTATGATATTCCAGATGAAAATGGAATTATGAACCATTATAGAATTTTATATAATGCCGATTTTATTGAAGTTATTCCAACAGATAAAATGATACCGCTAAGTCAAGAAGAAATTTATGAACTTATTGATAATTATGATGATTTAGCATTATGGAAAGAAAAATTCCCGCCTAATTCTTGGATTTTAAAAGGATTTGGAATTGTAACTCTTGTAGATGTAACAGTAGAAAGCGCTGTTTCAAATCTTAAAACTAATTTGTTAAAATCGGAAGTTGAAAAACATAACTTTGAACATGATTTTGAAGATATTTTTAAATCTATTTTTAAAACCAAAGATGTTAAAATAGGTTTCGCAAAGTATAATGATTATACTGCAAATTTTGAAAAATCATTTTTTAATGAAGACAAGCTAGTAAGTTATTTGTTACATGATATTGAAGATGTAAATTGTGAAAGCGTTTTGTGTAATTTTACATTAGAATCTTTATTAGATAAAAAAGAAAAGATAGTTGTATCAGATGTAGAAAAATTTCAATCAATAGCGTTAGCAAAAAGACTACTTAAACAAAATATTAAAAGTTGCATTTTAGTACCAATAATAAAAGACAATAAATTATTAGGTATAATTGAAGTTGTATCATCTATTTCAAGAGCATTAAATTCAATTAATGCTAATAAAATAGACTTAATTTTGCCTTACATTGTAGATACAGTTGAACGTTCTTATAATGAAATTGAAAATTTAGAACAAGCCATTATTCAAAAAGAATATACAACAATACACCCAAGTGTCTATTGGAAATTTAAAAAAGAAGCGCAAAACTACATTAGTTCTGCATCAAATACTAAAGACTATATTTTTAAAGAAATAACCTTTAAAGAAATATATCCTTTATATGGTCAAATAGATATAAAAGGTTCTTCGGAGAAGAGAAATCAAACAGTAAAATCAGATCTAAAAAGTCAGATTGAAGCATTAATAGACATCGTTAGTACAATAAAAGAATCTAATGACTTAATTATTTTAGATCAAAAAATGTTTGAATTAATGGGTTTTTTAGAAGAACTAAATTCACCTTTAAAAGCAGATACCGAACAACAGATTCAACGTTATATAGAAACAGAAATTCATCCTATTGCAGAATCGGCAAAAGCAATTTCTACGGTAGAAGTAAAAATAAAAGATTACTTTGAAAGTTTAGATCCAAAAACAGGAATGTTTTATAAATCTAGAAAAGATTTTGATTATACATTGTCGGTTATCAATAAAAAAATGGCTTCTATTTTAGATGAAAAACAAGCAGAAGCACAAAAAATATATCCTCATTATTACGAACGTTTTAAAACCGATGGAGTAGAGCATAACTTGTATATTGGAGCTACAATAGCACCATCTGTGCCATTTGATAAAATTTATTTAAATAATTTAAGATTATGGCAATTGCAGACACTTTGCGAGATGGAATTAGAACACCATAAAATTAAAGAAACATTGCCTTTCGTATTAGAAGTAACTTCGTTAATATTGGTGTTTAGTTCACCTTTATCCATTAGATTTAGAATGGACGAAAAACGTTTTGATGTTGACGGATCTTATAATGCAAGATATGAGATAGTAAAAAAGAGAATTGATAAAGCACATATCTTAGGAACACAAGAAAGAATAACTTCAAAAGAAAAAATAACAATTGTTTACTCTCATAGTCACGAAGAAGTTGAATATCTAAAATATATCAAGTTTCTTCAATATAAAAACATACTTGAACCTTCAATTGAACAATTTGAAATAGAAGAATTGCAAGGCGTTTCTGGGTTAAAAGCACTTAGAGTAAAAGTAGTAAATGATATTGTTCTAGATAAAAAATATTCTTACCAAGACCTTTTAAATGAAATCAGTTAATAGTTAAAATAATTTGGTTTGAAAAGCAATAACAAAAGCAACAACAGATATAATAATACCTAGCATAAATATATTATATGTAATACGTAACAATCTATATTTACGCTCTAAAACAATACCTAAGTAATATAAATCCTTAATCATAGAATTATACAAATAGCTTCTATCTTTCATCATTTCATTAACAGCTTCTTCATAATCATGATAAGGCATTTTGTAAAAATTTCCAAAAAATAATAAATTCACTTTTTTATCTTTTACATCCTGACTTGTGAAGATTCCAGAAGTTACTTTAGGACGAGTGGAAAGAATAGCAAAAATGATAGAAACAACACTAAATATCAACATAACGAATGTAGGTACTATCAGATGTTGGTTACTAGGACTATCAAGTTTTGGAATAATAGTAGATAGCGCAATTGAAATAATAATAGCATTTACGGATAATAAAATATTAGCTTTACTATCTGCAATTTCACTTAAACGAGTGTGATTGTTTAGCGTAACTCTAAACATGGTGTCGATACCTCTTTCAGGTCTAGGTTCCTTTTTTTTCTTTTCCATTTCAATATCACTTACAGAAGTATCATTAAGTAATAAACTTTCTATTTTTTGAATGTTTTTATCTTTTTTAGGCTTCCAATTAGCTAATGCATAAGAAGTATAATAGGAATGTGTTTTTGTTAACATCTTATAATTTTCTTTTGCCCATTCTTCATCAGTAAAAGTTTTATTACAAGTTAATTCCCATTCTGTTCTTAATTTTTCACAAATGCTAAAATAATTTTTATTAGAAAAATGAAAATAATCAGCATCTCTCATTATTTGCTCATATTTGTTTTTTGGAACATAGTCAAAAACAGTAGCTCTAATTAATTGAGATACAAAATCAATATAGTCTTCAGACGCATTATTTTCTTCTAAGAAAGATTTTACAATTTGCACACTAATTTCCTCATGATTTTTAGTATCAACAGTATAACCTGTATCGTGAAACCAAGCAGCAATAATTAATTTTTCTTTATCTTCGTAAGAAATTTGATAATAATTAGCAATTTCAATAACAGCCTGAATCACACTATTAGTATGATCAAAGTTATGATAGGTAAAAGACTCGGAAAGTTTTTCTTTAAATAAGTTTTCTACAAAATTTTCTGCTTTTAAAATCAAATTCATCGGTTTCATTTTATCCGACTAATTTATGAAAATGTTTTGGGTTAATACACATGTTTATGCATTTCGTTACTATTCAACAGTAATCCTCTTATTATTCTTATTCAATTCGTGTGCTACAATGCAATTACAAATTGATGATAAAGACAAAACAATAACAGCGTTAGAGAAAGATTCATTAAAAGTAATTCATACTTTTTATTTGATGGGAGATGCAGGAAATGCTAAAAAAGATAGTACAACAATTGCACTAGAGAAATTCTCTAAAAATATAGAAGTCACAGATGAAAATGCTACAGTTTTGTTTTTAGGAGATAATATCTATCCAAAGGGATTGCCTAAAAAAGAAGACAAAGGAAGAGAATTAGCAGAACATCAACTTAACGTTCAGATAGAAGCAGTTAAGCAATTTAAAGGGAAAACTATTTTTTTGCCAGGAAATCACGATTGGTATAGCAATGGGGTTGAAGGATTAAAAAGACAGCAAGAATATGTTGAAGAAAAACTAGGTAAAAAATCATTTTTACCAAAAGATGGTTGTCCTATTGAAACCATAAAAATAAAAGATGATATTGTGTTAATTCTAGTAGATTCAGAATGGTACATTACAAATTGGGATAAACATCCTACGATTAATGACGATTGTGAAATAAAAACGAAAACACAGTTTTTAGATGAATTTAGAAGTGAAATCAAAAAAGCTAGAGGAAAAACAACAATAGTAGCCATTCATCATCCAATGTTTAGTAATGGACCACATGGCGGACAATATTCTTTTAAAAATTATCATCAACCTTTTTTTCCTTTAGGATATATCAAAAATATACTTAGAAAAACGACAGGTGTTGTAAATGCAGATATGCAAAATAAGCATTATAATGAATTACGAAAAAATATTATAGCAGCATCGCAATTTAATGATAGAGTTATTTTCGTTTCAGGACACGAACATAGCTTACAATATTTAGTAGAAGATAATTTACCACAAATAATAAGTGGTTCAGGTTCTAAAACAACTCCAACAAGAACCATTGGTGGCGGAAAATATTCACATGCTGCAAACGGTTTTGCAATTTTAGAAATATATGAGAACGGAGCGTCAAATGTTAAGTTTATTAATGCTAAAAAAGATAGCATAGAATATTCAACTCAAGTTTATGGAGTTGCAGATATTCAATTTAAAGAAACACTTTTGCCAATTGTACAAGATTCTATAAAAGCATCGATTTACACAGCAGAAGAAACCAAAAAAGGAAAGTTTCATACTTTTTTATGGGGAGAACGATATAGAAAAGACTATAGTATCCCTGTTTTAGCAAAAACAGTAAATTTAGATACGTTATTTGGAGGATTAGTTCCAGTAAGAAAAGGAGGAGGAACACAATCAAAAGCCCTACGATTAGAAGCAAAAGATGGAAAACAATATGTAATGAGAGCTATGAAAAAAGAAGCATCTCAATATATACAAGCTGCTATGTTTAAAGATCAATATGTTGAAGGTCAATTTAGAAACACAGCTTCTGAGAACTTAGTAAAAGACGTATTTACAGGTTCTTATCCTTATGTGCCACTTACAATGGCATTGCTTTCCGATGCAATAGGAGTATATCATTTAAATCCAAGATTGTTTTATATTCCAAAGCAAAAAGCATTAGGTAGTTTTAATCAGGAATTTGGTGATGAATTATATCTTTTAGAAGAGCACGCATCAGATGGACATGTTGACTTAGCAGGCGATAATTTTTCAGGAGAAATAATCAGCACAAACGATTTATTACAAGAAATTCATTCAGATGAGTCCAAAATTATCGATGAAACGGCTTATATAAAAGCACGATTATTTGATATGTTAATAGGAGATTGGGACAGACATCAAGATCAATGGAGATGGTTAGAATTTAAAGAAAACGGAAAAATAATTTATAGACCTTTACCAAGAGATAGAGATCAAGCTTTCTCAAAAATGTCTGATGGATTTCTTTTAGGAGCTGCTGTGAGACTGATTCCTGTGGCAAAAATATTACGTAAATATGATGCAGATTTAAAAGATGTAAAAGGATTTAATTTAGAACCTTTCCCATTAGATATGGCATTTATAAATCAATCAGATAAAACTATTTGGGACGAACAAGTAAAACATATTCAAAATAAAATTACAAACGAGGTAATAGATGAAGCTTTTCAGACTATACCTAAAGAAATACAAGGTGAAACCATTTCTGAAATAAAAGAAATCCTAAAAGCCAGAAGAAACAACCTTCAAAAAATAGCAGACAGATATTTTAAATTGATAAATAAATTTGCTGTTTTAACAGCCACAAATAAAGACGATTATATACAAGTAAATTGTTTAGAAAACGGAAAAGTTCAAGTATCATTATATAGAAAAAAAGACAATACTTATAAAGACAAATTTCATGACAGAACCTATAATCCTCAAGAAACAAAAGAAATATGGATTTATGGCTTAGACGATGATGATACATTTGAAGTAATAGGAAAAAGCGAAAAAATAAAAATCAGACTTATTGGAGGTCAAAACAACGATAATTATAAAGTAGAACAAGGAAAAAATATAGTTATATATGATTATAAATCAAAGAAAAACAATTTTGAAAAAGCGCAGAAAGCAACAGTCAAAAAACAAGATGATTACGATATAAACGTATATGATTATAAAAAAATAAAAAACAACACAAACCAAATAATTCCTGTTATTGGAGCCAATCCAGATGATGGATTTAAAATTGGATTTACAAATGTTTTTACCAAATATGGATTTGAGCGAAACCCATTTTCGAGCCAGCATCAATTAAAAGGAGCTTATTATTTTGCTACAAAAGGATATGAACTATTCTATAAACTAGAAATAGCCAGGATATTAGGTAAATTTAATTTTGAAATTGAAACAGGATTGCAAAGTCCAAACTTTACGCAAAACTTTTTTGGATATGGAAATGAAACAAAGAATTTTGATGATGATTATAGCCTAAATTATAATCGTGTAAAAGTAAGAACATTTAGTATTTCTCCTTCATTAAAATGGCGAAGCAGATCAGGAAGTATAGCCACATTTAAAATGACTTATGAATCAATTGAAGTAGACGATACAAAAGACAGATTTGTAGAAAATAACATTCAATTACCAAAATATATATTTGATGAGGTACAATTTGTAGGAGCAGAAATTAATTATCATTTTGAGAATTATGATAACAAAGCTTATCCAACATTAGGAATGAAAACTGCTCTATCTGTAGGATATAAATCAAATATAGATAAAAGAAATAGAAATTATGGATATTTAATTCCAGAAGTAAGCTTCAATCATAAACTAAATGCTTCAGGGAAATTAGTATTAGCCACACAATTTAAAAGTCATATTGTTTTTGGCAATAATTTTGAATTCTATCAAGGAGCATCAATTGGAGGAACAGATGGATTAAGAGGATATAGAAACCAACGCTTCGTTGGGAATCAATCTTTTTATCAAAATACTGATTTAAGATATAGCTTTAATAGTGTAAAAACAAGATTTATTCCTGTGCGAATAGGAGTTTATGGAGGTTTCGATTACGGAAGAGTTTGGCTAAAAGGAGAAGATTCAAACAAATGGAATAATTCCTACGGAGGAGGTCTCTTTATAAATGGAGTAGAATTGATAACAGCTAATTTAGGAATCTTTAATTCGTCAGATGGTATTAGAGTCGCTTTCGGATTAGGATTTGGTTTTTAAATCTTTTAAAGAAACAACATATATATTACCATCATCTTTAGTCTTCTTTTCATCAGCAATAAGAATAGTATCATCATCTTTAAAACAAATTGCTTCTTTTTGAGATTGATGATGCAGTTCTAATGCACTAATTTTCCCTTTAGTAAAATAATCATCTGTAAAATCTTCAAACAACCAAATAGTAGTATGAGTTAATAAAACCATTTTAGAGCCATCATTGCTTATTGCGGCACTAGTAATAGCACAAGTTTTAGAATCATCACAAGTTTTAAAAGTAGTTAAAAGTTGTGCTTTATGATGCCCTGCCTTGTTAGGGATTTTGTAAATCAAAGTAGTGCCATCAAAACCCTTACTTCTATTCTTAGTAAATAAATAAAAAGAACCATTCCATTCAAAAAAAGCCTCACAATCATATAATAATTCTTTTTTACTAGGAGGAAAAAGAGTTTGTTCAGGATAATAAAAAGTAATTTTTTCATTTGCAGAAATAGAATCTCCATCTAACTGATCTATAGAAATTTTATCAATACTTAGATCTTTTCTGTTATTTTTGTTATTTCCAAAATTCCCAATATATACATTTCCTAAAGCATCAGAAGTTAAATCTTCCCAATCTTCGTTTTTGATATTTTCGATATTTATTTCGGTATCAACCTTTCCGTTCTTTTTCAATATATAGATACTATTTTTGTTTTTACTATCTTCAATAACAAAGGTTTTGTTGTTGATGTAGGCAATACCAGAAACTTCATCTAGTTTTTCCGGAAGTTTATAAGAAACGGTTAATTCAGTTTTTTTTTCAGAGCATGATAGAACTAAAAATAAGAGTAATAAAGAACTAGGAAAAATTAATTTCATAAAGTTTGATAGTTGAGATAAGATGCTTTTTCAAATGTATAAAAAATAATTCAAACCTGAGAAATGTCATGTTTTAAGATTTCATTCAATAGTAAATTTGTAGTAAATAAAAATCATTAGGTATGAGTAAGTATGTAACGGCTGCGGAAGCTGTAAAAATAGTAAAATCTGGAGATAGAGTATATGTCCAAGCAGCTGCTGCAACACCAACAATATTAACAAAAGCATTATCAGAAAGAGCATCAGAATTAAGAGATGTCGAAATTTGTCATTTGCACACAGAAGGAGAAGCTCCATATGCTAATCCAGAATTAATGAACAGTTTTCATGTAAATTCTTTTTTTATAGGAAAAAATGTTCGACATACTTTACAAGCAGGGAACGGTTCCTATACACCCGTTTTTTTAAGTGAATTACCACGCTTGTTTCGAAAAAATGTATTACCATTAGATGTAGTATTTATTCATGTTTCACCACCAGATAAGCACGGATATTGTTCGTTAGGTGTTTCTGTAGAAGCAACAATTGCAGCTATTGAAAATTCAAAGACAATAATTGCTCAAGTAAATCCGCAAATGCCTAGAACATTTGGAGATGGAATTCTCCATGTTTCGGAGATAGATTATTTAGTAGATGTTAATTTGCCTATATTTTGTCATGAAGTAGCTCCTTTTACAGATGTTGAAGAGAAGATTGGAGAATATGTTGCATCTTTAATAGACGATAAAAGCACCTTACAAATGGGAATTGGAAATATTCCAAATGCAGCATTAAGTAAATTAACAAATCATAAAAACCTAGGATTACATACTGAAATGTTTTCCGATGGAGTAATTGATTTGATAGAAAAAGACGTTATTAATTGTAATTATAAAGGAACGGTTAGAGGTAGAGCCTTAGCAACGTTTTTAATTGGTTCGCAAAGGCTATACGATTTTGTAAACGATAATCCTTTTGTAGAGTTAAGAGAATCATCTATGGTAAACGATACAGCAGTGATTCGTAAAAACCCAAAAATGATTGCGATAAATTCTGCAATAGAAGTAGATGTTACAGGACAAGTTTGTGCCGACTCTATAGGCGGGAAAATGTATTCAGGAGTTGGAGGACAAATGGATTTTATGCGAGGTGCTTCTTTAAGCGAAGGCGGTAAGGCAATAATTGCATTACCCTCTGTTACAAAAAGAGGAGAAAGTAGAATTGTACCCTATTTAAAACAAGGAGCAGGAGTTGTAACGACGCGTTCTCATGTTCAATATATAATTACAGAAAATGGAATTGCCGATTTATACGGTAAAACACTGAAGAAAAGGATTGATGAGATGGTTAAGATTGCACACCCAGATCATCAAGAAATGATTGAAAGACAATATTTTGAGTTAACAAGCGCAAAATAATCATCAAAATAAAAAGTTTTTTTCTATTTCATTGAAAATAAATGAAATAAAAGATTTTTGTATCTATTAAAAGACTACCTTTGGCAAATAAAATTTTATTTATGAACATTTTTGTAGGAAGTCTTCCGTTCAGTATTGAGGAAGCAGATTTAAGAGGTTTTTTTGAAGAGTATGGAACTGTTGATTCAGTTAAGATTATCTCTGACAAATTTACTGGAAGAAGTAAAGGATTTGGATTTGTTGAAATGCCAAATGACGCAGAAGCTCAGAAAGCAATTGATGAGTTAAACGGTGGAACTGTTGAAGGCAGAACTATTGTAGTAAACAAATCAGAACCAAAACCAGAAGGTGAAAGAAGATCTTTCAACCGTAATGGTAATGGTGGTGGAGGAAGAGGAAACTTTTCTAACAACAGAGATAACAATAGAGGTGGTCGTTACTAATTATCTGTAGTGTTATAAAAACAAAATCCCGATTTTATCGGGATTTTTTTATGCGTTTATTTTAAATTTTCTTAAAAAATTTATATTCTATTCAGGATTTGCAATCGTTTTAAACAAGGAAACAGTAGCGTTTAAATAAGCATTTGCTAATGAAATATTAGACAATTGTGCACTCACAAGAGTATTTTCTCTAGAATTAATTAAAAATAAAGAACTTTCACCCATAGTAAACAATCGTTCCTCAGCATTCAACATCTGCTCATAGTTGGAAACCAATTCAGAATTTATAGAACGTTGCTTTTTAAAAGAATTAATCTCTTGCTTTTGAGCTTCAATCTTATTCATTAAGCTTTCTCTTTCGTAAGATAAACTTAATTCTGTGTCTTGCACTTTTAGTTTCGCTAGTTTTAAATTAGCCCTTTCTTTTCTAAGAAATAAAGGAAAAGAAAAATGAACACCTATTTTATAATCTTCAAATCTATAATCTTCAAAAGCACTAGGCTCAGAAAGATAATTATAGCTAACATTTAATTTAGGTAAAATGCTATTTGCTTGCAACTTTCGGTCTATAGTAAGAATAGCTATCTTAGATTGCAGTGCATTTAGTTTTGGATGATTTTCAATTGTAACTTCTGTAAATTCCGTTAAATTTAATGTCTCCAAAATAGTCTTTTCAATATTCTTATCTGGTAATAAAGAATCAGTTAATTCTAATGGAATAGTATTTTCAGTCCAAATATAATTAGACAAGTCTAGTTTAGATTTTATTAATTTCAATTCAGCATTTTCAAGATTTAACCTTCTTGTTTTCACTGTAATTCCAGCTTCTATACTATCAATTGCAGCCTTGTCACCTTGTTCAATAAGTTTAAGAACACCATCATAGCGAACACTAGCATTTTTCAAATAATTACGATACAATTCCACTTCATCATAACTCCTTTTCCAGTTAATATAACTTACAATAGCATCATAAAGAATGTTTGTAACCTGAATATTACGTTCAGCTTCATTTAATTTTTGATACGTTTTTGCTTTTCTTAAATCGGACATTCTTTCATTAATCCATAAACCCTGACCTAAAGGAATTGAAATACCAAGAGAAGTAAGCCCATTATTAGGAACCGTATTTTCAGGATTTAAATAAATACCTTCATTATTATCAAAAGCAGCTTTGACCTCTATTCCATACCAAGTAGGAATCTTGAAACTACCATTAAAAAGCGAATAATAGTTTTTATCGCCATATTCTTTCTTTGAAAAATCCGCTTCAAGCTTTGGATCAAAAGCCCCTCTTGCTTTCATAAGTTTTGCTTGAGCTTCTGAAATTTTTAAATCAGCTTGTTTTACTAGCGGATGAAATTTTTTCACATAACCCAAATATTCCTCTAAAGTAAACTCTTTTAAGTCGCTTTCTTGCGCTTTCATAGAAAAGTTAAGAAGCATAAAAAAAAGTATAATTTTTATTTTCATCTGTGTTTTTAGTTTTAATAAACAGTAAAAAGGATTTGTCTACTACTTTTTTTGATCTTTTTCAGCATTTTGAGGCTGATAAAAATTAGGAGGAAACCCATTTAATGTTCTCCAAATTTCAAACCAAATAGGAACACTTTTTAATAAAGCAATAGATTGTGTTCCAGCACCAATACTCAATTGTTCTGGCCAGTTCTTATCTTCTTTGTCTGGCGCAATAAGTACTCTGTATTTCCCATTTTGACTTATGAAATTTTCTTTAGCAACAATAACACCTCCAAAAGTTCCATAAGAAGCACCAGGCCAACCACTAAATACTATAGTAGGCCAACCGTCAAACCAAACTCTTACTTTTTGTCCTCTATTGATTAATGGAAAATCAACAGGATCTATATACGTTTCAACAGCAATTTCAAATTTTGAAGGCATAATACTAACTATCGATGTGCCTTCTTTGATTGTTTCACCAATTCCCGATTGTATAGCTCTATTAACATAACCATCTTGTGGAGCAGTTATATAATAAAGACCATTTCTAATTTGATAATTAGTATATTGGTTTTTTAATTTTCCTACTTGAGCTTCAGTGTCAAATTGAGAACTTAAAGCAGTTTGTTTATCACTACTAGCTTTTGCACTTTTTTCAGCATACTCAGCAGAAATTCGATTCAATTCCATTGTAGCATTAAGAATTTCATTTTGGCTAGCTAAATATTTATTCTCTTGTGTAATAATTTTAGCCTCCATTTCCTGTAGCTTAACTCTCTTTTCTTCAACATTAGTTAGAGGTTTTAAGCCTTCCTTGTTTAAATTGATAGCTCTGCTAAATTGAGTTTCAGCAATTTTTAACTGTGTTTTTACAGCTTGTAAATCTATACTATCACTTTTTACCTTTAAATAAGCTTGTTTTAATTTATTCTGAGCTTGTTTATATTTCAAGTTTTTTTCACTCTCAATAGCATACATCTGACTTTCTAATGCTTTCACCTTTGAAGCGTAAGAAGTAGCAGCATTCTCTTTTGCGATCACTTGGTTTCCTGTGTTTTCTACCAAATTTGGATCTAAATAATCTTCTTTTACCTCAGAAATGAATAAAATAGTATCTCCTTTTTTTACAAAATCACCTTCGCTCACATACCATTTTTCTATTCGTCCAGCAATTGCAGTTTGAATATTTTGAGGTCTTTGATCAGGTTTTAAAGTAGTAACAAATCCAGAGCCAGAAATATTTTGTGTCCATGGAAGAAATAGAAATAAGAAAGTCAAAATAGCAATTCCTATAATTATCTTTCGTATAACTAAGTACCCTTTGTTATCTGCAAAAACAGCACTCGATTTATATTTTGAAAAATCAAATGTGCTATCAATTTTATTTTTTGTTATGTTTAGCATTTTGTTTATTTAATAGTTTAAACAATTTGACCATTTTCTAATGTTATAATTTTTGTAGCTTGTTTTTCCCATTCACTATTTCCAGTTGTAATAACAAGTGTCCAAGGATGAGATTTATCCATTAAATAATCAATTATCTTTTTAGCCTGATTTTCGTCTACTTTTGTTAATGGATCTTCTAATAAAATTATTTCGGGGTTAGATAAAATACAACGTGCTAATACTATTTTTTGAACTACAGATGAACTTATTTGTTTACCATCAGTGAACAACGGAGTATCTAAACCTAAAGGCAATGATTTTATAAATTTAGACAACTTTACTTTGTCTAAAACTTTATTAATTTCATTAATATTAATCGATTTGTTTTGACAAATAATATTATCTAAAATGCTACCTTCAAAAGTAGTATCATTAACACTTATAAGACCTATTTTTGATCTATAATCATTAATATTAACTTTGTTGATATTGACATCGTTTACAAACATCGTTCCAGAAGTAGGATCTATAATTTTAGCTAATAATCGAATTAAAGTTGTTTTACCAGAACCATTTTTACCTTTAATTACGACTCTGTCTTTTGGATGTATTGTTAAATTAATATTGTTTAAAATACAGGTTTCAGAATCAGGATATTTATAATTTAAATTCTTAGCCTTTAGTGTTATAGCGTCATTGTTGTTAATCATGAAATTTTGAGGAGTATTATTTTTCTCTATATCTAAATCAGCAACATTTCCTAGTTTTTCCAATGATGTAAGAACATCATAGAACAATTCTAATCCAGCAAATAACTTTTCAACAGCCGTTATAATTGAAATAATTATAATTTCTGCCGCAACAAATTGTCCGATATTCATCTGTTGATTCAGTACTAATATTCCACCTATAATTAATAATCCAGCAGTAATAATAGTTTTAAATCCTACTAAATGGATAAATTGTCTTTTTAAAATTCTAAAATGATCTTCTCTATAATTTAAATAATCACTTACTAATTGATCATTCTTGTTTAATGAAAATTCAAATAAACTCAAATTTCTGAAACTTAAATGATTTCTTGCGATTTCTTGTATCCAATGTGCTACTTTATATTTATATTTTGATTCTTTTAAGCTAGTTTCCAGTCCTTTTGTGAAATTAGCTCTAAAAATTATGTACAACATTCCTAAAAGAATGAACCCAAATAGAATAAAAAAAGAATGATATAAAGAGAGTAATATTATACCAAATAGAATTTGAAGAATTGCAGTTGAAATATCGAGTAATAGTTTAGAAAAACCTTTTTGAACCGTTAGCGTATCAAAAAAACGATTAGCAAGTTCTGGTGGATATTCATTATATAATTGATCAAACTTTATTTTTGGAAACCGATAAGCAAAATCAAAAGAAGAACGCACAAATATTTTTTGCTGTAAATTTTCAGTAATACGATATTGCATGATTTTAAATACACCTACAAGCACAACACCTACTACAACTATAATAACAAGAACTATCCACGAAGTAGAAACTTTACCAGCTTGAAGAAAATTAATAATTGATTGTATTCCAAGAGGCAATGTAAGACTAATTAATCCTCCGAAAAGCGAGTATAATAATATTTGATAAATATCTCTTTTATCAATTATAATTAAGTTTTTAAATCTTTCTAATGGTGTCATACAAGTACTTTTTTTATTAAATCGATATAGAAATCCGACAAACAATTTGAGTCAGATAAATTTGTGATAGTTTTAAAATGATCTTTTAAATAATGTTGGTGTAACGAACCTTCTATAATAGATGAAGCAAGTGTTTTGGAAAACATATAATTTGGATTCACTTCTTCAATTATAGTTGTTAATCTATTAATTACACTTTTATACACAATAAAAAAGCCTTCTTTATTCTCTTCATCTACTTCTTTTGTTAGAAATGTTTTCGTAAACTCACTAATAACAATTTGACTTAGAGTGCCTTTGTTTATATACTCTGTTGATAAATCATTTTTTATTTCTTCTGTAACTACTGTTATGGCTTTAATAAGTTTGTCTAAAGGATTCGAAATATTTGTAGTAGAAAAAACGAGTTTGTATTCTATCCAAGACCAATACCAAGAACATAAATATAGTAATAATTTATGTTTATTCTCAAAATATCTATAAATGGAACTCTCATTTGAGTTTATTCTTTCACCTAATTTTTTAAAAGTAAAAGCTTCAAAACCTATTTCATGAATTAAGATTATGCTATGTTGAATGATTTTTTTTCCTAAATCTGAAGTCTCAGGAGCTTTTACATACAGTTTTTTATTAACTGTTATATTTAGATTAGCTAATAGGTTTTTCATAGGATTGGAATTTACGAACGCAAATATAATAGTAATACTATCAATTATTGAAAGTTTAACTTTTAATTAATAATTGTGCATAAAAAAATCCCGAATAGTTCGGGATTATATTTTATTTAGCATATATATGTTTATAAGGTTTGTTTGAAACAATCTTAAAAATATCTTCTTCTAAACTTTCAACAGGCGATTCAACAATTCTATTAATTTCAAAGTCCTTTTTATAAAAAATAAAGGTTGGTACATTAGTAATATTTAATCCTTCTTCAAAAATCTCAGGAGTTGTTTTGTCTCTAGTCATTGTTATTAGATTTACTTTTCTTAGAGGAAAATCTAATTGGTTTAAAATTTTAAAAAATTTAGGTACCTGATTCTGGCTATCTTCACACCATGTTCCCATAAAAACAGTAATAGAATAATCTGAAATGTATTTTTTAATCTCTTTTATAATCTCTTCATTAGGTTTATATTCGTTGTAACTTATTGAATACCATTCGTTGAAAGGTTCTTGTTGTAAGTTGGTAATTTTAGTTTTACCTATTAAAATACCATCAGTAATTTCTTTTGACTCTATAATTATCTTTCCCCTATTTTCTTCAGGTTTTCCATCTGTTCCTTTTGTGTAAAGTGAGCAATTCGTTATAAGAGATAATACTGTTATTATTACTGTTTTCATATTGTTATTTATTTGTTATTCCAATAATTACCCCAAAATTACCATCGGTTTGAATCCATTTTTTTTCAGGAAGATAAGTACGTGATACAAATCCATCAAGGTAAAGTGCATTTTCACAACCAAGCTTTTTAAAATAATTTGCAAAATCATAGAAATTAATTTCATTTTTTGACATTACAAAAACTACTTTCCCGTTTTTTAGAACACCAACACCATTTCTAATGTTTAAATTTTTAGATCCTTTTTTAAATGCAGGATGGATATTGTCATTAATCAATAACATTGGTCCTGATTGTGTCGCATATTTGATGTTCTTATTGATTTCAAAATTTTCAGTAGTATGGATTTTAGCTTCATTTTTATTAGTGATATAAAAAATCCCATTTGGTTTTAAATAAAAATTACCATTACCTTTTAATGTGTCAATTTGGGCTTTTGTTTCGAAATTTTCAATAAATAATCCTTGTGGAGAATTATCTTTTTTATACATACCAGCATTAGTGGCAAATATTAATTCTTCATCTTTATTGTGTAGCCAATCTTTTAAAGCTTGTAAACTCTTATAGTTAATATCGTTTTCGTTTTTCCAGTATAATTTCACTTCTTTTTCATTCAAATCCGCTTCATATGTTATAAATAAGTTGTTTTGATTATATTTTTCGAATAGAATAAAACTACTTAAAAACAGAACAGTTATTAATGTAAAAAGAAGTCTTTTTTTCATATTTATAGTAAAGATTTACATGTCATGGATTTTGGTTGTTCAATTCCTATTAAATCTAAAATAGTAGGAGCAATGTCTCCCAAAACACCATTGTTTATATTTTTTAGATCATTATCAATTAATATTAAAGGGACAGGATTCGTTGTGTGAGCTGTATTCGGACTTCCATCAGGGTTAATCATTGTTTCGCAATTTCCATGATCGGCAATTAAAAGAGTTGTGTACCCATTTTCTAAAGCAGTTTCAACAACTTCTTTTACGCAAATATCAACTGCTTCACAAGCTTTTATTGCAGCTTCCATTACTCCAGTATGTCCAACCATATCTCCATTAGCAAAATTTAAACATACAAAATCAACCTCACCTTTTTTAAGCTCAGGGATTAATGCATCTTTAAGTTCGTAAGCACTCATTTCGGGTTGCAAATCATAAGTAGCAACTTTTGGTGAGTTTTTTAAAATACGAGATTCTCCAACGAATGGCTCTTCTCTTCCTCCAGAGAAAAAGAAAGTTACATGCGGATATTTTTCTGTTTCTGCAATTCTAATTTGCTTTTTATGATGTTTTTCTAATACTTCACCAAGTGTTTCAGTTATATTATCCTTATCATAAATTACATGAACATTTGAGTATGTTTCATCATAATTTGTCATAGTAACATAATACAGATTTAGTTTGTGCATGTTTTGCTCATGAAAATCTTTCTGGGATAGTGCTTCGGTTAATTCTCTTCCTCTATCTGTTCTAAAATTAAAGAAAATAACAACATCATCATCTTTTATCGTTGAAATTGGATTTTCGTTTGCATCTACAATAGAAATAGGTTTAATAAATTCATCAGTAATAGCGTTAGAATAACTTTCTAAAACACTTAGTGATCCTTTTTTTGATTTTGTACCAATTCCATTTACGATTAAATCATAAGCAAGTTTTACACGTTCCCAACGTTTATCTCTATCCATTGCATAGTAGCGACCGATTATTGAAGCTAGTTTTGCATTGGTGTTTTCTAAATAGTTCTCTAAGTTTTCAATATAATTTGCTCCTGATTTTGGATCAACATCTCTACCATCTGTAAAAGCATGAACAAACATATTTTGTACACCCATTTCCTGAGCGACATCTATTAAACCTTTTAAATGTGAAGTGTGAGAATGTACACCGCCATCTGAAACTAAGCCTAAGAAATGAACCGATTTGTTGTTTTTTTTAGCGTAATCAAGAGCATCCATTAATGATTTTTCTTGATTCATAGTTTTGTTGGCTACTGCTAAATTTATTTTTGCTAAGTCTTGATATACTATTCGTCCAGCACCTAAATTCATGTGGCCTACTTCACTGTTTCCCATTTGACCTTCAGGAAGTCCAACATTTAATCCGTCTGTTCTTAATTGTGCATTTGGATATTTAGAATATAATGAATCTATAAATGGAGTGTAAGCATTGTCTATAGCAGATACTTTTGGATCGGGAGATTTACCCCAACCGTCTAATATCATTAGGATAACTTTCTTGTTCATCATCTTTAATAATTTATAACATTACAACAAAGATAATAAAGCAATACAAAGACTATGCTTTTTTAAACCAATTTTTAGTTTGATTATAATCAATGAAGTAACGAATACTTATTGAGAAAACATGATTTAGTTTATCTGAGAATAATGTATCTAAATTCTTATTGAAATTTTTGTTAATATCGTTAGTTGAGTTTGTAGCATTATTCCTGTATAAAATAGTAGCTTGGCTTCCAGGAGCAAACCACCATGAGTAAGATAAGTCTAAATTCCAAGTACTAAAACTAGAGTTTTTGTTTTCAGTATAATCTGTTTTTTCAATAAGTCTTCCAGTTTCTTGTAACGAGAAAAAAGCATTGTTTTCAGCAATAGACCAATAATGTCTAACGGATAAATTAAAATTCATTTGGCTATTAATAGAAAACTTACTCGTTAAATTATTATTTAAAGTAGTTCTGTTTCTTTGAGCCATAATAATTTCATTACTGCTATCAATATAATCAATAAAACCAATATTGTCTTTTTGTGTATAAGGGTTTATCTCATAAATTAATGAAAATTGGTCACTGAATCGATATCTTGGTTTAATACTAAAATCAAAGTCAGATCTCCCATTTTGATCAAAATCAACATATTCAATATTTAAATCTAATGCAAATTTATTGTTATAGTTTGAAGAAATGCTAAACCAAAAATTTTGAAGCTTAGGAGTAATTAAGAACCGATCCGTAATTCTAGGTTCGTAATAATCATACCTTTCATAAGGTTTTATATTATAACCCATTCCTACATAATGATTTTTTCTTGATGTAGTATTTATATCTATACCAAAGTTGTTTTGTTGAATTTCGTTGGTAAGATTATTAAATTCAATATATGAGCTAAGCAGTACTCTAAAAGAGTTAAATATTTTAGTAGGATTTAATATTCTATAGCTAGTATTTGTGTAAAAACTATAGTAATTAGTTTGAAAATTAATACCTAAATCATTATTGTCGAAATCTTTAGAAATGTATTCAGCGCCTATTCCAAATCTGTATTTTCCAGATGTTTCACCTATGGCTAAAGAAGAGTTTATTCCATTAGTGTTTTTCTCATCATAAACACTACTAAGATTTGCTTTTCCACTAAGATTAAATGTGTTTTTTTTAGTATTCAAATCGAAGACAATTCCTGAAACGTTGGCATCTCTAAAACTACCATTTCTAGTAACGTTTGTGTTTATAAATGTTACAGATGAATTTTTATTAAACCTTTGATCGAAAACAGTTACATTGTAATTTGTTAGAGGCGATACTACCTTTCTTCTAGAGCTTCCGTCTTCTGTGTTTCGTATTGTAACAGTTGTTTCTTCGGTTATAGCATTAAGAAAACCTATTCCAAGACCGTCATCATTACGTCCAGATATTTTTAGAGCATTAAGAAGATTTGTTGTGCTTGGAAATTCATCAACTCTTTCGTTTGCACCTAATTTAGGTTTGAAAATGGGAGAAGCACCTATTCGTCTAGTATATAATAAATCTCCTTTGTTGAATAAATCAGTTCCTTCAGTAAAAAAAGGTCTATTTTCATTGAATTCTTGTTCAAATGGACCTAAATTTAATTCTACATTATCAAATTTGGTTTGCCCAAAATCTGGAATTAAAATAGCATCAAGAGTAAAAGCATCATTTATACCATATTTAATATCTAAACCACCTTTTAATGTTAACTCTGTGTCTTCTTTATTGGAATTTAAATAAGAAGAAGCATAAGGAATTAGAAATAATCGAGTAGGAGTTGATATGTTTTCAATTCCATTTAAAATTCCTGCTTGTTGAGAAAATGTTCCTACATTATTATTAATATGTGACCAAGTATATTTTTGTCGGGTTCTTTTTATTTCCCTAAAAAAATTAATTCCCCATGTTTGAATATTTGAACTAGGGAAACGCAAAGCCGCATAAGGAATTTTAATTTCTACAATCCAACCAATGTCTGTTATTTTTGTTTTACTTTCCCAAATAGCATTCCATGAATAATCTTCTCCGTTCTGAGAAGTAAAATTACAGTCAGACTGACCATTTGCAGCAGAAACATAAAATTGGAAGTCTTGCTGACCATCATTATACCCATTTATAAAAACACCAAAAGAATCGGCAGTACCAAATCGATCTCTTTCTGTTATTTCTTTTAAAATTTTTGAAGGATCATTGTCGTAAAGTAAAGCTCCAATATAAATTGCATCGTTATCATAAAGAACCTTAACCTCAGTTCTTAGCTCTTTTGAAACAAGGGTTCCGTTATTAGGCTCAAAAGTGTAGAAGTTGTCTGCAACGGATGCATTTAGCCAATCATCTTCATTTAAAATCCCATCAATAATAACATTATTTGTTTTTTTTTCTGCTTTCAAACTTTTTTTTATGCTGTCTGTTTTTTGCGAAAATATTTTTTGTGTAGTTAATAGCAATAAAACGCAGATAATGAAGTTATTATACATGAAACTTTTTTCGCAAATTTAAAATTATTCGATTTTGTGTGAAATAAATTATAATATCTTTAACGTTTTGTATGGAAAACCGATAAAAAGCATTTTTTTTCGACTAATGGTGTAAAAAAATTTGTTTCTTAGTTTTTTTTAAATATATTTGGAACCGCTTAACAATATAATAACTACTAGACTTACAATGAATTACCGATTAATCCCCCTTTTTGCCCTAAGTTTTTTATTATTTAGCTTTACTACTTTCAAAGGTATTGAAAGGGTAGAAATTAATAAAAGTACAGATCCAAAATTAGTAGCAGCAAACTTAAAATTAGCATTAGAGATAAAATGTAAGTCATTTTATAGCAATATAACATCCAATGAATATAAGTTGCCTAATTTTGATAGTTTTTTTAAAGCTTTTGAAGGATATAACAATTTAAAAGAACAAGGTTTAATAGAAAAAGAATATTTAACAATTGTTGATTTTAGTTTGTCTTCAAACGAAGAAAGAATGTGGGTGATTAATATGGAAACTAAAGAAATTGTTTTGCAGTCATTAGTAGCTCATGGAAGAAATTCAGGAGAATTATTTGCAAGCGATTTTTCAAATAGATCAGAATCATATCAAAGTAGTTTAGGGTTTTACACTACAGGTGAAACATACATAGGTAAACATGGTCTTTCATTACGTTTAGATGGTTTAGAGTATGGGATAAATGATAAAGCAAGAGATAGAGCTGTTGTAATTCATGGTGCTGACTATGTTTCTGAAAAGTTTATAAAATCAAATGGGCGTTTAGGAAGAAGCCAAGGTTGTCCTGCTGTTCCAAATGAAATTTCAGCTAAATTGATAGAATTGATTAAAGACAAGACATGTTTGTTCATTTACCATCCATCTAGAAGCTATTCAAAAAAATCTAAATTAACTTCTTAGAGAATTGTATAATTTTTTGTCTAGATTGTAAATGTCATCTCGGAATTGTAAGCTGCCATCTTTATCTAGCCAATTAGTCCAATATAAAATATAAACATTAATCTCATTTTTAATAGGAATGGTTTTAATGTTTTTCTTTTTTATAATAGTATCAATTTCTTTTTTTGTCCAACCTCTTTCTTCATTATCAAGAATTTTTTCTGATAAATCTAAAGGATTTTCAACTCTAACACATCCAGAACTAAGGGCTCTGTATTCTCTTGAAAAATAATCTCTATGATTTGTGTCATGTAGATAAACTAAATGACGATTAGGGAAATTAAATTTAACTAAGCCTAAAGAATTATTATATCCAGATGTTTGTACATATCTATAAGATCTTGATTTTTCAGGATCCCATTCTTCAGGAGCTATTTTGTTTCCTGTTGAGTCATAAATAGTCATTCGGGTTCTTGTAAAATAAGAAATATTCTTTTTAGCAGAAGGTGTTAAATCTTCTTTTATAATTGTAGGAGGAACTGTCCATGTTGGATTGAATACTAAGTTTGATAATTTTGAAATTAGAATCGGTGTTTTTCTTTTTGGAGTCCCTACAACAATATTATGTTCTGAAAGCGTGTCTCTTTTTGCCACATAAGTAATTTTATAGTCGGGTAAATTTGTAATTAAATAATTATCGCCAAAATCCCTTGGAAACCATTTCCATCTTTCCAAATTAGCTATTATTTGGTGTATTCTTTCTTCTTTGGAGAAATTAAGAGCCTTTATCGTACCTTTTCCTATTACTCCATCCGATTTAAGACCATTTCTGGCTTGAAATTTCTTTACAGCATTAAATGTGATGGAATCATAAATTGCAGTTGTTATACTATCATTTCGAGTGTAATCTTTCCAGTAAGCTAATTTGTGTTTGATGGTTATAATTTCATCAGTTGTATCATTTAATTCAATCTTGTCTTTAGCTTCACTCTTTTTAAAATCATATTCAGGATATTTTTCTAGTATAATTAAACTTTTTTTAATTTGATTGTATATGAAATGTTGAGGTTTTAATTCTTTAAAAACATTCGAAATTTCTTTAGACTTAATTCCTTTTTCTAAGTATGGAGATAATGCTAATGATTTAGGTTTTAAATCCCAGTCAGAATATACTTTTTTAGGGTCTAATTTCCCTTTGTAAAGATGTAATGCTAGTTTTTCAAATGTACTAGTCAATAAAATATCGTAGTCAAAAATAGCCTTATCATTTAACGAGTCTCTTTCTTTTTCTAATTTTAAGATTTCCTTTAAATTATAATCATTTGGATCTAAACCATCTTGATGGCAATTTTTAACTTCATTAATCAAAGCAATTCTATTTGTTTTATTAAACCAAATCTCATGATTGTTTAGTTTGTTGTAAAACAATTTAATGCTATCTTTCAATGTTTCAATTAGTTCAGTAGGAATAGGCTTGCTAATTTCTTCTATAGGTTCTTCATTAGCAGAAATACTTGCTTTATCAGAACTTTCTTTGCAACTGATGAGTAAGAAAATTAAAGAGAATATAATGAGTATATTTTTTACCATATATTTTTAATGTTTTTTAAAAGAAAAACCTGTTTATTAATGTTAATTCTTAATTGCTTATATTATGAATTTCTATGATTTGACAAAATTAAGTTGCCAGCTTATTTAAACACTCACTATAAATAGTGATTTTGAAAATTAAATTATGTTTGATACTTTATAAACTAAACAGATGATAAATCTGTTGTTAGTGTATTATCTAAAAACATGCCAAAAATAAATTAGTAGTAATGTCATTATTTTCATCAAAAAAGTAAGATTCTATTATTTTTTTACTTTTTAAAACAAGATGTTTAATAATGTGCGTTTCGTTTGTAGTATTTTTTTTAATTTCTATTAATTTTTAAACTTCTCATTTATAATATTTTAGAGTGTTTTGTTTTGTAGAAATGTTGGGATTACAAATGTAAGTGTAATTTTTTTTAAAAAAAACTTGCAAGTAAAAATAAAAATAAAGTATATTTGCACCCACAAAAGCGGAAGTAGCTCAGTTGGTAGAGCTCCAGCCTTCCAAGCTGGTTGTCGCGAGTTCGAGCCTCGTCTTCCGCTCAAAAACTTTAGATGAAAGTTTTAAAAGAATCATCATTTGCGGAAGTAGCTCAGTTGGTAGAGCTCCAGCCTTCCAAGCTGGTTGTCGCGAGTTCGAGCCTCGTCTTCCGCTCAAAAAAAAAGTCTCAAACATTAGTTTGAGACTTTTTTGTTTTTATAAATTATTTAATTCTGTTTCAGGGTCAATTTCAATAGGCTCTTGATTTCGTTTAAATACTCGAGCTGTTAAGTTTCCTTTTAATTTTACAGAATTATTACGAACTTCTAACCAGCTTCCTTCTCTTAATCCAATTACTGGTTGCGGATTGTAAGCATGAAATTCTTTAATTCTAGTTTCTCTAGTTTCTCCCATGTGGGTTGAGTCTATTTCTGGATCAAGATAATGAGGATTAATGTTGAAAGAAACTAAACCTAATGTTCTAAAACTTGGAGGATAAACAATGGGCATGTCGTTTGTGGTATTCATAGTAAGTCCACAGATATTACTTCCTGCGCTTGTGCCTAAATATGGAGTGCCATTTTTAATTACCTCTTCTAAAGTGTTTAAAACATTGTTGCGATATAATTCGTTTACTAAAACAAAAGTATTTCCTCCACCTGTAAAAATAGCTTCAGCATTTTTTATAGCTTCAATTGGATTTTCAAATTCATGAATTCCTTTAACTTTTTTATTAATAAGAATAAAAGCCTTTTTTACTTTTGAGGTATATTCATCATGAGAAATTCCACTAGGTCTTGCATAAGGAATAAATAAAATAGTAGAAACTTCTTTGAAATGATCTTCTAAAGTTGGTAACAAATAATCAAGATAACTCCCATTGTGTAAAGTGGAAGTACTTGCTATAATTAAATTTTTCATGATTTTTTTTTCAAAAATAATATTTTCAATTAACAAAAGTTTATAATCTTGTTAGTATTTAATTGGCACTAAACTCATTTATTTTTACAGAATACTTAAAAAAACAACATTAATGAAAGAAAAAATACTCTTATTTTTATTGTTTCCTCTTTTTATATGGGCTCAAAATGACTCTATTTTTAAAGGAAAGATTGTTTCTGAATCAAATTTTTTAGATGAAATTCATGTTATAAATGTTTCTAAAAATATAGGAGTAATTTCAGAACGTGGAGGTTATTTTACAATAAAAGCAAAAGTTAATGATACATTAATGTTTAGTGCAGTACATTTAAAAGGATATCAAAGAGTAGTTGTGCAAAAAGATTTTGATCAAGATTTAGTATTTGTTCCAATGGAAGCATTAGTTAATCAATTAACAGAAGTAACACTTATTAAATATAAAAATATAAATGCAGAATCTTTGGGAATTGTACCAAAAGGGCAAAAAGTATATACACCAGCAGAAAGAAGACTGCAATCAGCAGAAGAATTTAAATGGTATAGTCCGTTGTTAATTCCTTTAGGAGGAATGAGTGTTGATGGTTTAATAAACGCAATTAGTGGAAGAACCAAAATGCTTAAAAAAGAATTGAAAATAGAGAAAAAAGAAATGCTTCAAGAAGAAACTAGCGATTATTATCAAAAGGAGTACATTATAAATACTTTAAAAATTCCAGAAGAGTATGTAGATGGTTTTTTATTTTATGTAGTAGAAGATGAAAGATATGTTGATGCTATGAAAAATGAAAATAAAACAATGGCTACTTTTATTTTAGGGCAATTAGCATCAGAATATATTGAAATTAAGGGTATTGGTAAAAAAGAAAAAGATAATGGGAAAGATTAGTTTTGTTCTATTATTGTTGTTTTCACAATTTTTCTTCTCGCAAAATATCCCAAGAGAAAGAGAAGTAATACGAGGTAGAATTATAGCCGATTCTATGGAAGTAGCCGAAATTACAATTTTTAATGTAAGTTCAAATATAGGAGCAATTTCTGATGTTGATGGTAGATTTTCTATTACTGCAAAAGCAAAAGATACATTATATTTTCAAGGATTATCATTTGTTTCCCAGAAATATGTTCTTACAGAAAAAGACTTTTGGACAGAAGAGTTAGAAATTCGTTTAAAAGTAAAAATAAACGAACTCGATGAAGTTGTAGTCACACCTTATACTTTGACAGGTGATTTAGAAGTAGATACGAAAAAGATAAAAACGTATGGTGGTTTTTCAGGGATTGATATGAATGTAACTAAAAATTATGGAGATGAGAGATTTAATAAAGGTAATAAAATAACAACTTCACCAGATCATTTTGCTCCTAATGGATCTAATATTGATTTTCTAGCTATCGGAAGAGGAATTGGAAGATTATTAGGAATTAAAAAAAACTCAAAAAAAAATGCTTCTTTGGTTCTCGAAGAAAGACGATTGAGAGACATTCAGTCAAAATCATTTGCAGAACATATTAATGAGCGTTTTTCACATCATTTTTTTATATCTACATTGAAAATTAAAAATGAGGAAATTGTTCCTTTTTTAGCGTATGCGGAAATGTCAAGTTATGATTTAGTAGAATTTTTAAAAGTAGAGAATGAATTAAAACTGATAGAATATTTAATAGATAAATCAAAGGCGTTTAAAAAAGAAAATGAAGAATTATTACATTTGTCAGATGAAAAATAAGATTAAAATAATATCCTTTTTATTTCTGTTCCTTATTGTAAGTTCTTTTACAATACATAAGTTTTATGTCTCTGTAACTCAAATTGATTATGTAGACAAAAAAGGTAGAGTAGAAATAACATCAAGAATTTTTATTGATGATTTAAATAAAGCTTTAGAAAAGAGATATAATAAAAAAATTTATTTGGCATCAAATAGAGAAATTGAAGGTGCTGAAAATTTTGTTGAGAAATATTTAAATGAAAAAATAAGGATAAATATTAATAACAAGCTAAGTGAAATTCATTTTTTAGGAACTGAAATTGATAATGATGTGTTAATTTGTTACTTAAAAGTGAATTTTTCTGAAAAAATTACTACTTTCGAAATCGAAAATTCAGTTTTGACTGAAATTTTTAAAGAACAACAAAATTTGTTACATACAGATATAAATAATAAAAAAAGTAGTTTTTTGTTAACCAATACTGACCAAACTGCTTTGTTAAAATTTTGAAAACTAATTAACCTACCATGAAAAATAGAATTTTATTTTCTTCGATTTTGGTTTTAATTACTTCTTTTTTTGCGATAGCTCAGGAAGTGAAAACCGAAGATAAAGGAAGAGAGCCAGGTCATTATAACGAAAATAAATTTCGTCAAATGTATGACTTAATGGCTACGCCAAATATGTTTAGAACAGCTTCGGGAGCGCCTGGTCCAGCGTATTATCAACAAAGAGCTGATTATAAAATGAACCTTGAGCTAGATGATAAAAATAAAAAACTATTAGGTTCGGAAACGATTACATATTATAATAATTCACCAGAACCATTAGAATACTTATGGGTGCAACTGGATCAGAATGTTCGTTCAGCAGATTCAAAATCACCATTAGTGGATAATGAAAGAGTTGATCCAGGATTAGCTCCAGATAAATTTGCTAAAAAATTCATGGAAGAGCCTTTTCAAGGAGGATTTCATATAGAATATGTAAAAGACAAATCAGGTAAAGACATAAGTTACACCATCAATCAAACAATGATGCGTATAAACCTTGCAAAACCTTTACAATCAAAAGGCAAATTTACTTTTTCAATTAAATGGTGGTATAATATTAATAATTATCAAGTTGATGGAGGTCGTTCAGGTTACGAAGAGTTTGAAGATGGAAATCGTTTATATGTAATTGCTCAGTTTTATCCTAGAATGGCGGTTTATAGCGATGTTGAAGGTTGGCAGAATATGCAATTTTGGGGAAGAGGAGAATTTGCTCTAACTTTTGGAAATTACGATGTAAACATTACTGTGCCTTCTGATCACATATTAGAAGCAACTGGAGCACATCAAAATAGAAAAGATGTGTTTACTGCAGAACAAATGAAAAGATGGGAATTAGCAGAAAACACTTTCGATAAACCAGTTTTAATTGTAACTCAAGAAGAAGCTGAAAAAGCTGAAAAAGGATTTTCTGATAAAAAGAGTACTTGGAAATTTAAAGCTGAAAATGTTCGTGATTTCGGATTTTCATCATCTAGGAAATTTATGTTAGACGCAATGGCTGTTCAGTTGGAAAAAAATAAACCAATGGCTATTTCAATTTACCCGAAAGAGGCTAATCCACTTTGGGGAGAATATTCTACAAGAGCGGTTGCACAAACTTTAAAAACATATTCAAGACATACATTTGATTATCCATATCCAAAAGCAGTTTCTGTTTCTGCACAAGATCAAGGAATGGAATATCCTATGATTTGTTGGAATTTTGGACGACCTGATAAAGATGGAAAATATTCTGATAGAGTTAAATACGGAATGTTAGGTGTAATTATTCATGAAGTAGGGCATAATTTCTTTCCAATGATTGTAAATTCAGATGAGAGACAATGGACATGGATGGATGAAGGATTGAATACTTTTTTAGAATATTTAACAGAATTGGAATTTGACCCTAATTTTCCAACAGATAGAGGTCCAGCAGATAAAATAGTTCCTTATATGAAAGGAAATCAAAAATATTTAGAGCCAATAATGTCTAACTCTGAAAATATATATAATTTTGGAGCAAACGCTTATGGAAAACCAGCAACAGGATTAAATATTCTTCGTGAAACTATAATGGGGAGAGAGCTTTTTGATCATGCATTTAAAACGTATGCTCAAAGATGGAAGTTTAAACACCCAACACCAGAAGACTTTTTTAGAACAATGGAAGATGCTTCAGCAGTAGATTTAGATTGGTTTTGGAGAGGATGGTTTTATTCTACGGATTATGTTGATATTGGCATTAAAGAAGTAAAACAATATTATGTTTCATCAGAGCCTACTGAAGAAATGAAGAATTTCGTAGCGAGAAGAGGAAGGTCTTTAAGAGATATCGGGCCATTTATTTATTTAGTTGATGAGACACATAAAGAGTTTAATCCAAAGACAAAAAAAGCATTTGAAGTAAAAGATGTTCAAGTTCTCGAAGATTATGTGTCTAAAAATTATACTTCTGAAGAGAAGGCTGCATTAAAAAATCCTAAATATTTTTATGAAGTTGAGTTTGAAAAACCAGGAGGATTAATGATGCCAATTATTGTAGAACTTCAATATGAAGATGGAACTAAAGAGGATTGTAAGTTTCCGGTTCAAATTTGGAGAAAGAATAATGACACAGCAAAAAGAGTATTTGCTACAAATAAAAAAATAGTTAAAATTCAATTAGATCCAAAATTAGAAACCGCTGATATTGACACGGTAAATAATGTGTGGCCAAGTGAAGCAGTGATATCTAAATTTGATGAATTAGATAAGAAATAATTTTTTTAAGATATATGAAAAAATAGTTAAACCTAATGTCAAAATTATAAAGATTGACATTAGGTTATTTTTTTCTTTGTAACTTTGTTCACTATAATTTAATAAAGAAACAATGTTTGGCATAGGTGGAGGCGAACTTATCATAATAATATTAATTGCAATTATGATTTTTGGTTCAAAAGGAATTCCTGATGTAGCTAGATTTATGGGTAAAACTATGGCTCAATTAAAAAATGCTACTAATGAAATTAAAAACGAAATTCAAAATAGCACAACAGATTCGGGTATAGATTTGAATTCTATAACTGACGGTATTTCAGATGAAATAAATAAAGCAAAAGAAGGAATAAATAATACAGTTAATCCATTGAAGGATATAACTACGGATATACAAAACCCAATTCAGGAAGTTAAAGAAGATATTGAAAACTTATCTGGACCTATCAAAAGACAATTTTAATCTTGGAACAAATTATTACACTAGATAAAGAACTATTAGTATTTCTTAACGGTTTAGGCTCAGAATCCTTTGATGCCTTTTGGTTACAAATAACAAAGCAGCTCAATTGGACGCCTTATTTTGTTATTTTGTTATTAATTCTACAAAAGAAAATTGGCTGGAAAAATCTAGGAATAGTATTATTAATTATAGCTTTATTAATTACTTTTACGGATCAAATTACAAATCTTTTTAAATACTCTTTTCAACGCTTAAGACCATGTAATGATCCTGAAATTAATACCATTATTAGAGTTGTTAAAACAAGTAATTCGTATAGTTTCTTTTCAGGACATGCTTCAAATTCTACAGCAACTATGACTTTTATTTTCTTAATTTTAAGACAATACTATAAGTATGCTTTTGTTGTATTCTTTTTCCCTTTAATCTTTGCTTATAGTAGAATATATCTTGGACTGCATTTCCCGATTGATATCTTAACAGGTTACTTTTTTGGAGCTTTATTTGGAACTGTTTTTTATAAAGGATATTCAATATATTTAAAAAGAAGTAGAAAATAAAATGAGAATAGTTAGTAGAAATTATAGAACTCTACTAACTGTTAACCCATCTCTAATTGGTAATAAAACGGATTCTACTCTAATATCATTGTTTAGTAGTTCATTATACTCAACAAGTATCTTGGTGCTAATATCTTTAGGATCTAGTTCTTCAATTACTTTTCCGCTCCAAAGTACATTGTCAGATAAAATAATTCCGCCTTTATTCATCATTGGGATTATTATATTAAAATAATTAATGTAATTTTCTTTATCCGCATCAATAAAAACTAAGTCAAATTTTTTATTTAGATTAGGAATAATATCTAACGCATTTCCCAGATGTTGAAATATTTGATTTTTCCATTCTGAAGCATCAAAATACTTTTTTTGAAAATCAAAAAGTTCTTCATTAACATCAATAGTATCAATGGTTCCTTCTTTTTTTAAACCTTCAGCTAAACATAGAGTAGCATAACCTGTATAAGTACCAATTTCTAAAATGGAATTAGGATTAATAATTTTAGATAACATACTTAATACTCTACCTTGAAAATGCCCACTTAACATTCTAGGTTGTAAAATTTTTTGATATGTTTCTCTATTTAGTTTTGCTAGCAGTTCTGGCTCGTTCTGGCTATGATTAGCAACATAATTTTCTAAATCTTCTGATATAAAATGCATCTTAATTTTGAGTTTTAAAATATCATTCAAAGTTATCAAAATATTTTTTGTAGTTTTCAATAAATTTCAAGATTATAGATGAGTAAACCAATTTATATAATAGGAACAGGACTTTCTCATAACGGTTCGGCTGTCTTGTTAAAAGACGGTCAAGTGTGTGTAGCTATAGAGAAAGAAAGAATTACTAGAATAAAGCATGATGGAGGAAATGATTCACAAGCCATTCAATATTGTTTAGATGCAGAAGGAATAACATTAAAGGATGTTGATTTAGTAGTGCAGTGCGAAAACTTTAGTATACCAAAATGTGATTATTTTAAAGGGAAAAGACCTTTTTCAAATACAGAAGAACCAAAAATTGTTAATATATCACATCACTTAGCTCATGCTTATAGTGCAGTTGGAACATCTCATTTTTCAACATGTAATGTTATGGTTATAGATGGTTGTGGGAGTCCATTAGAACAGTTTTTAGAATTACATCCTTATCAAAAAGATATAATTGATTCGTCAATTCTCAATGAAATACAAATGCAATGTGAAAAAGATAGTTTTTATCATTTTGATGGGCAAAAAATGATTCCATTGTATAAAGACTTTAGTATTGTCACAAAAGAGTCAGAGAACAGATTATCATTACCAACAACTCAACATTCAATAGGAGGGTTTTATGCAACTATTAGTAAATATGTTTTTGGAAATATGGACGATGTAGGGAAGTTAATGGGATTAGCTCCTTATGGAGTTTCTGGTGTTTATAATTTTGAAGCTTTTAAGTTTGAATCAAATAGATTATTTGTTAAAGATTATTGGAAAGACTATTTGAATAACCCTTCAAGTGGATATGAATATTTTAAAAAGCATTTCACATACTATGCAAATATTGCAAAATGGGCACAAGAACAAGTTGAAAAAGCTGTTATTTGGTGTATTCAAGAAAGAATGTCTAAATATCCTCATGAAAATCTATGTTATACAGGTGGAGTTGCATTAAATGCAGTAGCAAATGCAAAACTAATGGATATTGAAGTTGCTAAAGATATTTACTTTGAACCAGCAGCAAGTGATAATGGATTAGCATTAGGTTGTGCTTATTACGGTTGGTTAGAATATATGAAAATGCCAAAAATTGCAACAGATGGAAGTACTTGTTTTGGTAAAGAATATAGCCAAAATGAAATAGATTTTTTTATTAATAGTCAAGAAATGGAATCTTTTCAAATTCAAAATTTTATTGAAGAAGATGAGTTGTTAAAGTATTGTGCAAAAGAACTAAATACAGGAAAAACAATAGGATGGTTTCATTCAGGATCAGAATTTGGTCCAAGATCATTAGGTAGGAGAAGTATATTAGCCCATCCAGGAATTGAAAATATGAAAAATCATATTAATGCGAATATTAAATTTCGTGAAGATTTCAGACCTTTTGCTCCTGCTGTATTAAAAGATAAAGTAAACGAGTATTTTGAATCAGGAAGAAATAGTCCTTATATGATTTTAGTAGATAAAACAAAAAAAGAACACCTTAATAGTTTGAAAAATGTAACGCACTGTAATGGATCTGCAAGAGTACAAACCGTTGATGGAACTTGGAATCCTAGATTTTCAAAATTATTAGTAGCATTCCACAAAGAAAGTGAAATTGCAGTGTTGTTAAATACAAGTTTAAACAGAAAAGGGATGCCTATCGTAGAAACACCTCAAGAAGCATTACAACTATTCAAAGAAACAGCCTTAGATATATTAGTATTAGAAAATACTGTTTTGAAGAAGAAATAGCTTAAATTTTTATACCAATTTGAAAAATATTTATCCATAATTTTCTTTTACCTTTGCACCATGCAAACGATGAAAAAAGACATAAGAGCTTTAACTAAAGAGCAATTACGAGATTTCTTTGTCTCTAATGATGATAAAGCATTTAGAGGAAATCAAGTATATGAATGGTTGTGGAGTAAAAGAGCACATTCTTTTGAAGATATGACAAATATTTCAAAAGAAACTAGAAACATGCTTGAGGCTAATTTTGTAATCAATCATATAAAAGTTGATACAATGCAACGCAGTGAAGATGGAACCGTTAAAAATGCTGTCCGTTTGCACGATGATTTAATTGTAGAATCAGTTCTAATTCCAACAAAAACAAGAACAACAGCATGTGTTTCTAGTCAAGTAGGTTGTAGTTTAGATTGTAATTTTTGTGCAACAGCTCGTTTAAAAAGAATGAGAAACCTTGAGCCAGGAGAAATTTACGATCAAGTAGCAGCAATTGATAATGAAAGTAGATTGTATTATGATAGACCATTATCTAATATTGTTTTTATGGGAATGGGAGAGCCATTGATGAATTACCCAAACGTAATGAAAGCAATAGATATGATAACTTCTCCTGAAGGATTAGGGATGTCTCCAAAACGAATTACTGTTTCTACTTCTGGTGTTTCCAAAATGATAAAAAAAATGGCAGATGATGAAGTGAAATTCAAATTGGCTGTTTCGCTTCATTCTGCAATTGAAGAAACCAGGAATAATATAATGCCTTTTACAAAGAGCTTTCCTCTAACAGATTTAAGAGAAGCATTAGAATATTGGTATAAAAAAACAAAGAGTAAAGTAACTTATGAATATGTGGTTTGGAAAGGAATAAATGATGATAAAAAATCAATTGATGCCTTAGTGAAATTTTGCAAATATGTACCTTGTAAAGTAAACCTTATTGAATATAATCCTATTGATGATGGAGAATTTCAACAAGCTTCAGAACAAGCAACCGAAAACTATATTGAAGCACTAGAAAAAAATGATATTATAGTTAAAGTTAGGAGAAGTAGAGGAAAAGATATTGATGCTGCTTGTGGACAATTGGCAAATAAAACTTAAGATAATTAATTTTCTTGGAGATAATTTTATAATATCAAACGTGGTTATTGTAAAACAAAAGAGAATGTCACTTCCATCTAGATGAAACAAATAGAGAAGGCTTTGTTTTAAAACAAAGTTTTAGCTATTTTTGAAGCATAAATGAAAATCGTAGAGCAAATAAAACAACCTATTTTTGTAGAAATGGAACTTTTCGAAAAAAAGTTCCGTGAATCAATGTCTTCAAAAGTAGCGCTACTTAATAGAATTACTCATTATATAGTAAACCGAAAAGGAAAACAAATGCGACCAATGTTTGTTTTCTTAACCGCAAAAATGGTTGCTAATAATAATGATGTAAATGAACGCACATATCGTGGTGCTTCAGTGATCGAACTTATCCATACAGCAACTTTAGTTCATGATGATGTTGTAGATGATAGTAATAAACGTAGAGGGTTTTTCTCAATAAATGCACTCTGGAAAAATAAAATTGCAGTATTAGTCGGTGATTATTTATTGTCAAAAGGCTTATTGCTTTCCATAGATAATAACGATTTTGATTTATTGAAAATAATTTCAGTAGCTGTTCGTGAAATGAGCGAAGGAGAATTATTGCAAATTGAAAAAGCACGTAGATTAGATATAACAGAAGATATTTATTATGAAATAATCCGTCAAAAAACAGCCACACTTATTGCCGCTTGTTGTTCACTTGGAGCATGTTCAGTAGTTCCAGAAAACGGAGAACTAGTAGAAAAAATGCGAAAATTTGGCGAACTAATTGGAATGGCTTTTCAAATAAAAGATGACTTATTTGACTATACAGATGATGCAATTGGTAAACCAACAGGAATTGATATTAAGGAGCAAAAAATGACACTTCCTTTGATTTACGCATTAAATAATTGTACTACTAAAGAAAAAAACTGGGTAATTAATTCAGTAAAAAATCATAATAAAGACAAAAAGAGAGTTCGAGAAGTAATCCAATTTGTAAAAGACAAAAACGGATTAGCTTATGCTGAACAAAAAATGATTCAATTCCAACAAGAAGCATTATTGCTTATTCAAAACTTCCCTTCATCACCATATAAAGATTCTCTTATTTTAATGGTGAATTATGTTATTGAACGTAAAAAATAATTTTTTTAAATAATTTTTTAGTTTCTATACAACCTTTTAAAAAAACATCTCGTCTATATAAATAGAAAGTGGTTCTAAAATCAGAATTTAATTTCTAAAAAATAAATGAAGGTAATAGACTTACATAGAGAAGAAAAACAAGTAATAGAGCAAGCGGTCTTAAATAACAGACAAGCGCAACATCAATTGTATACTAAGTTTTCTCCTAAGATGTTAGGTGTGTGTCGTCAATATATTAAAGACATTCATCATGCCGAAGATGTAATGATTACAGCTTTTATGAAAGTATTTACCAATCTGAAAAAGTTTGAACACAAAGGCAGTTTTGAAGGTTGGATGAGAAAAATAATGGTCAATGAGTGTATTGATTTTATTAGAGTAAAGAAGAACGTGTTTAATCATCAAGAAATAGAAAATATTATTTTATCTGAGAATGAAGATAGCTTTGAAATAGACGCTTTTTCAGCAGATGATATTCAAATGTTAATTGATAATTTACCTGATGGTTATCGAATGATATTTAACCTTTACGCAATAGAAGGTTATAAGCACAATGAAATTGCAAAAATGCTCAGGATAAGTGAAGGTACATCAAAATCACAATTATCACATGCTAGAAAAATGCTTCAAGAACAAGTTAATCTATTAAAAAGAAAACAAAATGGCACCAAATAAAATGGAACATAAAATAAAAGAAAAATTAAGTTCAAGAGAAATAAAACCATCAGAACAAGCTTGGGATAGATTGGATGCAATGCTTTCTGTTAAAGAAAATAAGAAAAAAAAGAGTTTTTCATGGTTGTATATTGCCGCTACATCTTTAGTTTTTTTAACAATCGGATTTTGGTTTTATAATCAAAACAATACAACTGTAACTACTAATGATATAAAAATTGTAACTAATGAAAAAGATATTGATACAGTTAAGAATGAAACAAAACAAGTAATAGATAACATCTTAATAAAAGAAAAAGAAGCTTTAGCAGAAATAAATAATGATAAACAATCTCAAAAATTTATTACTAAAGAAAATAGAAGTAAAAACGAAAGCCAAGTAGAGGAAATAGTAAAAATAGAAGAAGCAAAAATTGTTCAAAATGACAAAATAGAGCAAATTAATCAAGATGAGGTAAAGGGAATCAATGTCAAAAATAAATACATAAGTGGTGAAACCTTGCTGGCAAGTGTAGAAAATAGAAAAGTTGAAATAAAACAACAACCTCAAACTAATAAAAATATTGAATCTAACTTAAAAGTAGATGCATCATTGTTGCTCACATCAACAGAGAAAGAACTGAATGAAGAATATAAAGAAACAACTTTAGATAGACTGACAAGAAATTTTAAACAAGTAAAAACAGCTGTAGCTAATAGAAATTACGAATAAATCATCATTAAAAATCATCAATCAAAAAGCGAAAAATTATGCAAAAAATTATTTTTTACACAGTAATCACGTTAGTTGCTTTTGTAGCTAATTTAAAAGCTCAAACAGCAGACATATCTAAAAATTCAGAAGATTGGTCTTATAGAGAAACAGTTGATGGAAGTTATCGAATGGGTTCTGATACAAGTACCGAATTTAGCAATCAAAATGTTTTAACAATTAAGTCAATTAAAAAAGATATTAAAGGCTTTGGAAACATAATGCAAACAATTCAACCAGATTTATATCTAGGAAAGACAATTAAAATGTCTGGTTATGTTAAAAGTGAAGATGTGAAATCTTGGGCTGGACTTTGGATGCGTGTAGATTTTTACAAAGAAAAAGTTTTGGCTTTTGATAATATGCAAAATAGAGCTATTAAAGGAACAACAGATTGGATAAAATATGAGGTTGTTTTATTTGTTCCCAATGATGCAACTTCAATTTCTTATGGTGTTTTGTTGCATGGAAAAGGACAAATATGGTTTAAAGATGTGATAGTTGAGGTTGTTGAAGAAATTGTTCAAGAAACTGGTACAATTAAAGGTAGGGAGCAAAAGCCTATTTCATTTGAAATTCGAGCAAAACAAATTGGAGATCAAATTACTTCGATAACTAATGAAGAAAAAAACGCTTTAAAAGTTGAAATAGATAAAATAGACAATCAGGTTAGTGAAGGAACTCTTTCTAAAAATGAAGCAGATGAACTAAAATTAAAAAAAGCCAAAGAAAGAGCAAAAAATATTGAATCTAAAGTAGCTGTTCAAGAAGAAAAATTAAATCAATTAATTCAAGATAAAATTGACGGAAAAATTTCTGATAATAATGAAAAGTCAAAAAGAGGAGGTACAAGTATTGTCTTTGGGTCAAGCCCAGATAGTATAGGTGAATTCCACAGACAAATAAACCTTTCTTCTATGAAAGTTTATAATGGTGCAGATGATTTTATAAAAAAACAATCTAAAAGAACTACATCTCAATTTGTATTTGCTTTAGGGTTAAATAATTTAATCACTGAAGGAGAAAATATTGAAAATTCAGATTTTCGTGTTGCAGGTTCACATTTTTATGAATGGGGTTTGACGTACAACACTAGAATTCTTAAAAATGCTAATTTATTACATGTAAAATATGGATTGTCAGTAATGTATAATAATCTTCGTCCAACAAATAACAGGTTCTTTGTTAAAAATGGTAATCAAACAGAATTGCAAATTGCAGCAGTTGATTTAAAAGAATCAAGGTTGCGAAATGTACAATTGGTTTTTCCACTACATTTAGAATTTGATTTTACACCTAAAAAACTTTCAGAAGACGGAAAGACTTATTTCAGAACGCATAATTCTTTTAGGGTTGGTCTAGGAGGTTATGGAGGTTTTAATATTAAGTCAAAACAAATTACCAAATATGAATTAGACGGTGATAAAATTAAAGATAAGCAAAAAGGAGATTTTAATACATCAAACTTCGTGTACGGGTTGAGTACTTATGTTGGATATAAGGCTACTAGTCTTTATGTTAAATACGATATCAATCCACTATTTAAAAATAATACAGTAGATCAAAATAATATTTCTTTAGGAATTCGTTTTGATTTTAATTAAAACAAAAAGGAAGTTTAAAATTTAAACATCTTTAATACAATAAATTTGGGTTAGTTGTATGCGTTAAATGCCTCTTATGTGTAAGAGGCATTTTTTATTAATGATAAATTGATATAATAATCTGTATAATAACAATTTCATAATCTCATAGGAAGATTCTGATAAAGCTAGAATGATAGCTTTGAAGAACTAAAACAAACAAACTACTATGAGAAAGAATATACTATTAACAGGACTTTTAATAAGTACATTTTTAAGCTTTTCTCAATCTAACTTTGGAATTATAACCAAAGACAATTGGATAGAAAGCTGGACAAATTTCAACCCTAAAAAACAAGAATATAAAGAAACTAATAAAACATTAGCTGGAACAATCACAGAAAACACAACACTTTCAAATAGATACACATATTTATTACATGGAGTTGTATATGTAACGAATAATGCAGTTTTAACAATAGAACCTGGAACCGTAATAAGAGGAGATTACGAAACGTGTGGAACATTAGTAATTACTAAAGGAGCAAAAATAGAAGCAAACGGATCACCAGGATTTCCAATAGTATTTACAACAAATAAAGATACATACACAAGAAGACCAGGAGATTGGGGAGGCATAATAGTAATGGGAGATGCACCTGTGAATAATTTTGGAGGAATAGGAATTTTAAAATTCGATTTAAATCCTCAATACAATGTTTATGGAGGAAAGAACACAGAAAGCGATTCAGGAGTGTTAAATTATGTAAGAATTGAATATTCAGGAAGAAAATTGAGTGCAAAAAAAGAACTAAATGGACTTTCGTTTGCAGGAGTAGGAAACAAAACAATCATAAAAAACATTCAAGTAAGTTACTGCAATGATGATTCATTCGAATTCTATGGAGGAAACGTTACGCTAGAAAAATTAATCTCATTTAGAGCAACAGATGATGATTTTGATTTTACTCAAGGTGTACAATCAAAAATAAATAATAGTATTGCAATTCGTAATCCGTATTCTTCCGATTTTCAAGGATCTAGATGTTTCGAAATTGATTCTTATGACGATTATGATCGATTTGACCCTAATGCAAATAAAACAAAAATTCAAGCCGAAAACATAACATTAGTAAATTTAGAGGATAATGCTCAAGGACTAATTAAAGAATCTATTTTCTTAAATAAAGACAGCTATTTAACGTTTACAAATAGTATTGTATATGGATTTGAAGATTTCTTAGTAGTCAAAAACCAATTAGTAACAGAAGAATTTGAAGAGCTTGTAAAACTTAAAAATATAATAATTGCACATTGTAAAAATACTTTTGCAACTCAAAATGAAAGAAAAATAGAAGATGTAGAAAACAGATATAACCTTTCAAAAAACAATATAAAAGTTGTTGATGGAGGAATTAATGAGTTTTTTAGAAATGTAGATGTAGACGGAGAACCTGATTTTAAGTTTATAAAAATAGAGAAAAGTACTGAAAATGTGGTAACAAAGTAATTAGGTATAATACAGAATAAGAATTAAGGCATTTTTTTTATTAAAAGTGCCTTTTTTTGCAGTTTACAAGTTTGTATCTTTGACCACTAAATAAAAAACTTTGATATCAAAATCTACCATAGAAAATGTATTTGAAACAGCTCGTGTAGAGGAGGTTATAGGTGATTTTGTACAATTAAAACGCTCAGGAAGTAATCTTAAAGGATTAAGCCCATTTGTAGATGAAAAATCACCCTCATTTATGGTTTCTCCAGTAAAACAAATTTGGAAAGATTTCTCATCAGGAAAAGGAGGAAATGTAGTAACATTTTTAATGGAACACGAACATTTTACATATCCTGAAGCTATAAAATTTTTAGCAAAAAAATATAACATTGAAGTTGAAGAAACAGTTCAAACTAATGAAGACTTGGCTGTGGCTAATGAAAAAGAAAGTATGTATTTGGTTTCCGAATTTGCAAATAAATTTCTTAATCATACACTATTAGAAACGGATGAAGGAAAAGCAATAGGATTAACATACTTTAAAGAGAGAGGGTTTACATTAGAAATTATTAAAAAATTTAGTTTAGGATATTCACCAAACTCTTGGGATGCTTTTACAAAAGAAGCTTTAGGGAAAGGATATAAATTAGAATTCCTTGAAAAAACAGGATTAACTATTGTAAAAGAAGATAAACAATTTGATCGCTTTAAAGGCAGAGTAATGTTTCCTATTCAAAGCATGAGTGGTCGTGTTTTAGGATTTGGAGGACGAATTTTAACTAATGATAAAAAAGCAGCGAAATATGTTAATTCACCAGAAAGTGAAATTTATCATAAAAGCAAAGTGCTTTATGGAATTTATCATGCAAAACAAGCAATTGCCAAACAAGATAATTGTTATTTAGTTGAAGGATATACAGATGTAATTCAATTTAACCAAGCAGGAATTGAAAACGTAGTAGCTTCTTCTGGAACAGCTTTAACGCCAGATCAAATACGATTAATAAGTCGTTTAACAAAAAATATTACTGTTCTTTTTGATGGAGATGCAGCAGGATTAAGAGCTTCAATTAGAGGAATAGATTTAATATTAGAAGCAGGTGTAAATGTGAGAGTTTGTGCTTTCCCAGATGGAGAAGATCCAGATAGTTTTGCAAAGAAAACACCTTACGATAAATTAGTGTTATTCTTAGAAGAAAATGCTAAAGATTTTATTCAGTTTAAAGCTTCATTGTTAATGAAAGAAGCTAAAAACGATCCAATTAAAAAAGCCGACTTGATTAGAGATATGGTAATAAGTATCTCAAAAATTCCAGATAGAATTAAGAGGGAAGTTTACTTACAAGAATGTTCAAGAATTATGGATATTTCTGAAGAAGTCTTATTTAATACTTTAGCTCAATTAGATAAAAAGGAATTAACAGAAACAAATAAAAAATTCAAGGAAGAACAAAAAGCATTTCAGGTTCACAAAAATGAAAATGCAGCTTCAAATGCTAAAATTGACATTCAAAATGAACTTGAAAGAAAAATAATTGAAATGTTATTACTCTACGGAGATTCAATAGAAGATTTTGAAGATGTAATGATAAAAGCAAATGAAGAAGGAGATTTTATTGAAGTAAAAGAAACAAATCCTTACAAAGTATATCAACGAATTTATTTGAGCTTGCAAGAAGACGAAATAGAATTAGCAAACCCTATATTTCAAGCTATCTATACTAATCTAATTAATTATTACCATCAAAATGAGAGTTTTGAGATGGAAAAATACATCATGCAATTAGATAATGAAATTGCACAAGAGGTTACTTCCATTTTAATGAATGAAGAAAGAGAAGTTCTGCATAATTGGGAATCACAACAGATAATTGTGAAACAAAAAGACAAAACAATAGCACAATATGTCACCGAAACAATACTAACATTAAGATGGTATTGGGTAAATAAAATTATAGAAGAACTAAAAACAGAAATGTCAACTCAAAACAGAGATGACAATTCGGAAACATTATCTATGGTAATGGACTATCTTGGTCTTACCAATATGTTCTCTAAAAAATTGGGTAGAGTAATGAGTCGATACTCTTAAATAATATCTAAACTTTTAGCCTTACTTAATAAGTCAACTAAATTAGTAACATTTAATTTCGCTAATAAACGAAGTTTATATGTACTAATCGTTTTTTCATCTAAGTCTAAAATTTCCGCAATTTCTTTATTCTTTTTACCATCATTTAAATAACGAAGTACTTCTACTTCTCTTGTTGATAATTTCTTATAAAGACGATCTGTCTTCTTTCCTTTATTTAAAAGATCAATACTTCTTTTTACAGCGTCACTAAAAATGACAATACCCTGATTTACTTTATAGATAGCATTTTCTAAATCTTTTAAAGGATTAGATTTTAAAATATAAGCAGAAACTCCAGCCTTAATAGCTGTTGGCGCGTACATCTTTTCAGAAACAGAAGTGAAAAGAATAATTTTGGATTCAGAAAAATCTTTTAAAAGATTTTTAATATCCCTTATACTTGATATTCCATCTAGTTCAATATCTAATAAAATTACATCAACGGTTTTGGACTGTAAAATAGTAGTGAGGTCATCTAGTTTAGTCGCAGTCGCAACAATTTCTATAGCAGCATTAGCGCTGAAATAAGATTTAATTCCTTGTATTACAACAGGATGGTTATCAGCAACACAAATTTTTATCATACCTTTAGTGTTAAATTTAACAAAAAAACTGATTTATTATCAAAGTTAGTGAAAAAAAAGTAAATACTTGTTAATTAATTTAATAATATATTTAAATCTGCTTTAAAATTTTGGGAATTATACATACTGGAATAGGAATCATTTTATGTTGGTTAATAGTGTTTAGTCGAGTGTAGATGCTAAAAACAGTAGCTTGTCTGCCAGAAAAATCATCTTCTGTCTTCCCTTTTTCAGATTCTAACATTGCCCATTCTAATTCTTCATAATTAGCACCTATTTGATCCTCATCGCTTCTGTCATCGCCAAACAATCCATCTGTAGGTTTTGCTTTTAGAATGCTTTCAGGAACGTGTAAATATTTTGCTAACAATCTAACTTCGCTTTTCATTAAATCAGCAATTGGACTTAAATCAACACCACCATCACCATATTTGGTAAAAAAACCAACACCAAAATCTTCGATTTTATTACCTGTTCCAGTAACCAATAAACCATGAATTCCAGCAAAATAATATAATGTAGTCATTCTTAATCGTGCTCTTACATTGGCTAAAGATAAGTTTAAAACAGCTTCGTTTTCGGAAGAAGTAACTTGATGTTTAAAAGTTTCAAAAACAGGAGTCAAATCAGCACGCTCATTAGTAACGTTTGAAAAGCGACTTTTTAATTGATTAATATGCTCATTTGCTCTATTTACATGGCTTTCAGCCTGATGAATTGGCATTTCTACACAAAGTGTTGGTAAACCAGTTTGAGCACATAGTGTAGATGTTAATGCACTATCAATTCCTCCAGATATTCCTACAACAAAACCTTTCACTTTTGCATTGGTTGCGTAATCGAGTAACCATTTTACAATATGTTGATTGATTTTTTCTGCATTGAAACTATTTGAATTTGTCATTTTTTTAAGAAAATTTAGTAACGTATACTGTATATTTGCGTTTTCATTTTTCAGGAATTTCAGATTCCTTAAATTTTTATAAAATTATAAAAAATACCTTATATGAAGAAGTTTTTCATTTTTTCATTTTTCATTCTATTATTCTCTTGTAAAGAAGAAGATAAAACGGAAGAAAAAGTAGCTGAAATTCCAGTAAAATTCAACATAGAGCGTTTTGATAAACTGTTTTATGAATCAAAGCCAAGTGATTTAGAGTCAATAAAAAATCAATATCCTTTTTTGTTTCCTAGTGGAAATCATGATACTGTTTGGACAAATAAGCTATCTGATCCATTACTCCAAAAATTGTATGGAGAAGTAATTAATAAATATTCTGAAACAAATAAGCTAGAAGATGAATTAAGTGATTTTTTTAAAAGAGTACAATATTATTTTCCAAAATACAATACACCTAGGGTAATTACATTAATAAGTGAAGTGGATAGAGAAGCAAAAGCAATTTATGCAGATTCAATTGCTTTAATTTCATTAGATTGTTATTTAGGGAAAGATCATCCTTTTTATTCAGATTTTCCAGATTATCAAAGAATTACTTTTGAAGAAAATCAAATATTACCTGATTTAGTTTCTAGTTTTTGTTATGGAAAAATAGCAAGCCCAAAGGATAGAAATTTCTTATCATTAATTATATATCATGGTAAGGAATTGTATATGAAAGATAAATTAATACCAAATGTTTCTGAAGCTAATAAAATAGCATATACAGAACAACAATTAGCTTGGTGTAAAGAAAATGAATATCAAATATGGAGTTATTTTATAGATAATAAATTACTATATGATTCAAATGTTAAAAATGAATTTAGATTTATAAACGAAGCCCCGTTTTCTAAATTTTATCAGGATATTGATGCGGAATCTCCAGGTAGAGTAGGACAATGGATTGGTTGGCAAATTGTTCGTAGTTATATGGAAAATAATGATATTTCGTTAGGCGAATTATTAGTAATAGATGCTAAAACAATTTTTGAAAATTCTAAATATAAACCTAGTAAATAATGGCAAATAGTACATCTGAAATTAAATTCTTAGTAGAATTAGATGAAAATAGAGTTCCTGAAAAATTAACTTGGACAGCGCAAGATGGTGGTGTGGATCATGAAGAAGCAAAGGCAATGATGGTTTCTTTATGGGATTCAAAAGCACAAGAAACATTACGAATAGATCTTTGGACAAAAGATATGCCTGTTGATGAAATGAAATTGTTTTTTCATCAAACGCTTGTGGCAATGTCAGATACATTTCAGCGAGCAACAAACGATGAGAAAATGTCAGCTACAATGAAAGATTTTTGTGATTACTTCGCAGAAAAAATGGAGCTTAAATAAAAAGGGAGAATTTTAAATTCTCCCTTTTTATTTATTTAACAAATCGATTATAATTTGAAATTACATTACTGTATTTGTAATTAATGTCTCTATAATCATTGTCAGATATGGCTCCATCTCTTTTTGCTTTTCTAATGCTTCCAAGCATCGTTTCGATTTCATTGTAGAAATCGGTAAAAGAATCTAGTTTGTTTTGTTCTTTTAACTTCTCTTGATTTATTTCTTTGCTCGTTTTTACTCTTTCTTCTAATGTAGAATATGCTTTTTCTATTACCTCTATTGGTGTTGTCTCTTCGGCTACTTGAACTATCATTTCGTCTACTATTTTTAAGGTTTTTTTAGTATGTAAAATGGCATCTTTTATAGGATGATTTTCTAAAATCTTTTCTTCAGCACTTGAAACATTGTCATCAATTATTTTAAGAAATTCATCTCTATTTTTATAAAAGGCTACAGTATTTTTGTCTATATCGCTTAAAAATTGGCTTGCTTTTTCCCAATTGTCGTCTTTGTAGTCTTCATTAACGAAATATTTTTTAAACTCTTCGTAAGTGTTTTTTGTTGCTGTAAACGATTCAGACATTTCTAAGATTAAGGGTTTTATTTTAGCAGCAAGAGCATCATCTAAATAAAATTCGGGTTTCATAAGATCCACTTGGTTTGTTCCATATCCTACAGTTGTTGATGTTTTTAAGCCAGTGAACGCAATCCAAGTTAATATGGTGTTCGATTTTTGTTTGGTTGTAACCATTTTTTCAAACTTGCTGTAGTCATTATTTAAAAGATTATCGATCTTTTTAGAAGTGCTAGAATCGTACTCAATAAAAGCATTGTAATAGCTAATTACTTTATTAGCACTTTCGTTTGTATCTGCTTCATTCGTAGTTTCAAACAGGTTTCCGCTTGGAGAGGTAGAATCGTTTTTACATGCCAATAGCGTGCTAAATAGCAAAGCACTTAGGATGATTTTTTTCATAGTATATAAATTGTTATTTTGTTTGACGTAGTAAATATACTATTAAAAAACAAAACAGAATTAAAAAGGCTCTTTTTTGAATTCGGAATTAATTTGGTCTATAAAAGCTAATAATTCATCTCTTCCAATTCCTTCTGATGACGAAGTTATAAAATGTTGAGGCATTTCTTCCCAACCGTTCGCCATGACTTTCTTTTTATAAGCGGCTACATTTTGTTGAGCTTTTACTTTGCCTATTTTGTCAGCTTTTGTGAAAATAATACAAAATGGAACTTCTGTTTCTCCTAAATAATTAATAAACTCTAAATCTATTTTTTGAGCTTCTAAGCGAATGTCAATTAGTACAAAAGCACAAACTAGTTGTTGTCTTTTTTCAAAATAATCAGTAATAAATTGTTGAAAAACCTCTTTCGTTTTTTTAGAAACTCTCGCATATCCATATCCTGGTAAATCGACTAAAAACCAATTTAAATTAATTTTAAAGTGATTGATTAATTGTGTTTTTCCAGGTTTTCCTGATGTTTTGGCTAAGTTTTTATGATTGGTTAGCATGTTGATAAGAGAAGATTTCCCTACATTCGATCTGCCAATAAATGCATATTCCGGTAAAGGTTCGTTAGGACATTTACTTACATCAGAATTACTAATTATGAACTCAGCGCTTGTTATTTTCATTTTGTTTAAACTGAAATTCCCCAAATAGGGGAATTATTATATGTTATTTTTAACTAACCAATGATATAATAATCTATTGAACTCATCTGGATGTTCCATCATAGCAGCATGACCACATTTATCAATCCAAAATAGTTCAGAATTAGGGAGTAATTTGTCAAATTCTTCAGCAACCTCGGGAGGTGTTACTTTGTCATTTTTCCCCCAAATTATACAAGTAGGTATTTTCATTTTAGGTAAATCATTACCCATATTATGTCTTATTGCGCTTTTTGCAATAGTTAGCGTTTTAAGTAATTTAATTCGGTCATTTACAGTCGCAAAAACTTCATCTACAATTTCTTTTGTAGCTATTTCTGGATTGTAAAAAACATCTTCACTTTTCTTTTTAATGTATTCATAATCACCACGTTTAGGATAGCTTTCGCCCATTCCGCTTTCGTATAAACCAGAGCTTCCTGTGATAACTAACCCTTTCATTAATTCAGGATACATTTTTGCATGATATAAAGCAATATGACCACCTAGTGAGTTTCCTAATAAAATTACTTTATCAAATCCTTTATGGATAATAAAATCTTTTACAAATTTAGAAAAAGCCTTCACATTGGTTTTCAGTATATTTTGAGTGTATAATGGTAGCTCAGGAATAACAACTTTGTACCCTTTTTCAGGAAAAAAAGTAGCAACAGCATCAAAGTTGCTTAAGCCACCCATTAAACCATGTAATACTATTATTGGGGTACCTTCTCCAGATTCAAAATAGGTGTATTTCTTTTCTTTCTTTAGCATAAAATTAACTTCAAATTTATTTCTGAAATTTTCACAAATATAACATTTTATACAGGAATAAAAAGGAATTGAAAAAACTATTTCTAAAGAGTGTTTTTTGGACTTAAAATGATTCTAAATGATTAATTTTCAGCATTTTCTTATTAAAAAAAGAATTTTCAACTGTTTGAATTTGTTTTATAAAATATTTGCCAGCTATTAATTTTAGTAATAAAAGCGAAAAATGTGCAAAAAAGTTACTTGTTAAAGTGGAAAAACTTATTAACAAAGTGGTAGTAAGTGGTATAAAGTGGTAAAAAATTTCTAAATTTGTATAGAATTTAATCCTATAAGAGTAAATTGAGTACAATAATTGGAACATATGAATGTAAAGTAGATGCAAAAGGAAGGTTAATGCTTCCAGCTTCTCTAAAGAAACAATTAGGTTCTTTGGAAGATGGTTTTGTGTTAAAACGTTCTGTTTTTCAACCTTGTTTAGAATTGTATCCAATGGATGAATGGAATAAAATGATGCAGAAAATCAACAAGTTAAATCGATTTGTAAAAAAGAATAATGATTTTATTCGTCGATTTACTGCTGGCGTTAAAATGATAGAAATTGATGCAACAGGAAGAGTGTTGATTCCAAAAGATTTAGTTGTTTTTGCAAAAATTGACAAAGATATAGTGTTGTCTTCAGCAGTAAATATTGTTGAAATTTGGGATAAAGATTTGTATGAAAATACAATTGAAAATGCAGCAGACGATTTTGCTGATTTAGCTGAAGAAGTAATGGGTAATTTAATTGATGATGGAGATGGAATATCATAATCCGGTTTTGTTAAAGGAAACAGTGGATGGTTTAAATATTAAACCAAATGGCATTTATGTAGATGTTACGTTTGGTGGCGGTGGACATTCTAAAGAAATTATGTCTCGTTTAGGAGAAGAAGGAAGATTGATTGCTTTTGATCAAGATGAAGATGCTTTGAATAATGCTTTAAAAGATGATCGTTTCTTATTGATAAACGAAAATTTTAGAAACATAAAAAGATTTCTTCGTTTTCATGGAATAAAAAAAGTAGATGGAATTTTAGCAGATTTAGGCGTTTCGTCTCATCAATTTGATGTTGCAGAAAGAGGATTTTCTACTCGATTTGATGCTGAATTAGATATGAGGATGAACCAAAAAGGAGATATAAGTGCTTTTCATGTAGTAAATGAATATGATGAACAAGATTTGAAACGAGTTTTTCTAGATTATGGAGAACTTAAAAATGGAGGAGCTATGGCTAATGTAATTGTTATGGCTCGTAAGGATAAACAAATAAAAGATTCTGAACATTTAAAGCAAGTTTTGGCTCGTTTTTTACCAGGACACAAGAGTAATAAAATATTAGCACAAATATATCAGGCTATTAGAATAGAGGTAAATCAAGAAATGGAAGTTTTAAAAGAATTTTTAGAACAATCATTAGAAATACTAGAAACAGGAGGAAGATTAAGTGTTATCTCATATCATTCTTTAGAAGATAGATTGGTAAAAAGATTTATGAAAAACGGAATGTTTGAAGGAGAGCCAGAACGTGACTTCTTTGGGAATTTTGAAGTGCCATTTAAAAGTATTGAAAAACTAATTATCCCAACAGCAGAAGAAATAGCAGTAAATAATAGAGCAAGAAGTGCAAAACTAAGAGTAGCAGAGAAAAAATGAAAATGAAAAATAGTATATACAGTTTATTAAAAGCAAAATTTCTTGTAAGTGATGATGCCTTAAAGAACTGGAAATTTATTGTTTTTCTAATTTTTTTAGCGATGATAATGATTGCAAATAATCATAGATATGATGCTAAAAATTATAGAATCACAGAGCTAACAAATAAAGTAAAAGAGCTTCGTTCGGAATTTGTAGATAGACGTTCGGAATTGATGAAATTGAAGATGGAATCTACTGTCGCAAAAAAAATGGAACAAAGAGATATTTTTCCATCTAATGTTCCACCTACAAAGATTATTGTAAAAACTAAAAAAGAAGAAGATAAAAGTTTTATAGATAAACTAAAAATATGGCAGTAAAAGAGAAAAATAGTAACTACCGTATGTACTTAGTAGCTTTCACAATGTTTGTGATGGCTGTTTTTATTATGATAAAACTCAATAATATTCTATGGGTTGAAGGAGATTATTATAGAAAATTAGCAAAAGAAAGAACCGTTAAAAACTTCACAATTCCTGCAAATAAAGGAAATGTATATTCATCAGATGGAAGTTTATTAGCTACTTCAATTCCAGAATATACTATCCGATTCGATGCATTATCACCTACAAAGGAAAACTTTAATGAAAACATAAAAGCATTAAGTGATTCTTTATCTATTATGTTTGGGAAAAGTACAGGACATTACCAAGCAGAATTGCAAAAAGCTAGAGCTAATAAAAACAGATATTATTTAATAGCAAGAAAATTAAGTTATACAGATTATATGCGTATAAAAAGTTTTCCGCTATTTAATAAAGGAGCATATAAAGGAGGAATTATTGTAGAGCAAAAAACAGTGAGAGAACATCCTATAGGTCTTATTGCACAACGGACAATTGGTTATGAACGTTCAAATAGTGATGGAAAAGGATTAGAATTTGCATTCAGACAATATATAAATGGTGAAAACGGACATAGAATGATGCAGAAAATTGCAAAAAGTCAGTGGAAACCAATAAATGATAATAATGAATTAGAACCTCAAGATGGTTATGATATTATTTCAACAATAGACGTTTACATTCAAGATATTGCTCATCATGCATTGTTAAAACAATTAGAGTATTATGAAGCAGACCACGGATGTGTAGTGGTAATGGAAACAGTAACAGGTGAAATAAAAGCAATTTCAAATTTAGGAAGAGCAAAAGATGGCTCATATTATGAAACACAAAATTACGCTGTTGCTGAAACACAAGAACCAGGATCTACTTTCAAAATAATGGACTTAATAGCTTTGCTTGATGATAAAAAAGTAGATACAAGTAAGGTTTATGACACACGTGGAGGAGTAATTGAATTCTATAAAAAGAAAGTAAGAGATTCTAAAAAAGGAGGTTATGGAAAAATCTCATTAGCAAGAGGGTTTGAAGTTTCTTCAAATACAGTAGTTGTTCAGGCTGTTTATGATGCATATAAAGACAATCCAAAACAATTTGTGGATAGAATTAATAGTTACGGATTAAATAAACCACTAGGTTTACAACTTATAGGTGAAGGAAAGCCTATAATTCCACAACCAGGAACTAAAAGTTGGTCTGGAACAACATTACCTTGGATGGCATTTGGATATAACTTAGCTATGACGCCTTTACAAACTTTAACATTGTATAATGCAGTAGCAAATAACGGTGTAATGGTAAAACCACTTTTTGTAAAAGAAATTAAAGAGTGGAATAAAACAATAATAAAATATGACACTGAAATAATAAATCCAAAAATAGCATCAGATGAGGCTTTATCGCAAGTAAGAGCTATTTTGGAAAACGTAGTAAAAAGAGGAACAGGTGCAAAACTATATTCTAAAGATTTTTCAATGGCAGGAAAAACAGGAACAGCGCAAGTAAATTATCGAGATAAATCAAAATTATTTTATTCATCATCTTTCGCAGGATATTTTCCAGCTACAAATCCAAAATATTCTTGTATTGTAGTTGTTCATAAGCCAAATGTTTCTGCGGGTTATTATGGTGTTGACGTAGCAGGACCTGTTTTTAAAAGAATTGCACAAAAAATTTATACAGATTCTCCTCCAACAAATCATATAAAAGATTTTGATGGAAAAATAAATATAACAGAAAAAAGCTATAACGCTTATTATAAACAAGTACAATCTAATACTTCTTCTGTGCCAAATGTAGAAGGAATGAATGGAATGGATGCTGTAGCATTATTAGAAACATTGGGAGTAAAAGTAAATGTAATTGGTATTGGTAAAGTAAAGAATCAATCCGTTAAAGCAGGAGAAAAAATAAAAAAGAATCAAATAATAACACTAGAGTTATCATGAAGATCTTAAAAGACATATTATATAAAGTAAGAATAGAAGCTGTAAAAGGAACAACAGATATTGCAGTTAATAAAATAGAATTCGACTCTAGAAAAATAGAGTTGAACGATGTTTTTGTGGCAATAAAAGGAACAATTTCAGACGGACATGATTATATAGAAAAGGCATTAAGTCAAGGAGCAACAGCTATAATTTGTGAAGATTTTCCTAAAGTGATAGTTAATGGTGTTACTTATATTAAAGTAGTCAGTTCAAATGAAGCTTTAGCATTTATAGCAGCAAATTATTTCGAAAACCCTTCTGTAAAATTAAAATTAGTAGGAATTACAGGAACAAACGGAAAAACCACAATAGCTTCTTTATTATTTCAATTATTTAAAAATGCAGGATATAAAGTAGGGTTACTTTCAACTGTGAAAATAATGGTTAATGAAATAGAATATAAAGCAACACATACAACTCCAGATTCGTTAATGATTAATTATTATTTAAACGAAATGGTTGAAATAGGTTGTGAATTTTGTTTTATGGAAGTGAGTTCACATGGTATTCATCAAAAAAGAACAGAAGGATTACAGTTTCAAGGTGGTGTTTTTACAAATCTATCTCACGATCATTTAGATTACCATAAAACATTTGCAGAATATAGAGATGTTAAAAAAGTTTTCTTTGATAATCTACCAAAAGCAGCTTTTGCTATTTCAAATGTAGATGATAAAAATGGAGCAATTATGTTCCAAAATACCAAAGCTAAAAAAATAACATACGCTTTAAAATCATATGCTGACTATAAAGCACAAATACTAGAAAATCAATTCACAGGATTATTATTAAAAATAAATAATCATGAAGTATGGACAAAACTAATAGGGTCTTTTAATGCGTATAACTTATTAGCAATATTTGCAACAGCAATAGAATTAGGACTTGAAGAACAAGAAGCATTACGATTAATCTCTGCATTAGAAAGTGTTTCAGGACGTTTTCAATATATCGTTTCCGAGCAAAAAATCACAGCTATTGTAGATTATGCTCACACACCAGATGCATTAGAAAATGTATTGAAAACAATAGATGATATTCGTACAAAAAACGAGCAGTTAATTACAGTTGTAGGTTGCGGAGGAGATAGAGACAAAACGAAAAGACCAATAATGGCACAAATTGCCTCTGAGCTAAGCACAAAAGTAATTTTTACTTCAGATAATCCAAGAACTGAAAATCCAGAATCGATTATTGAAGAAATGGAAAAAGGAGTAGAACCACAAAATTTTAAAAAAACGGTTTCAATTGTAGATCGAAAACAAGCAATTAAAACAGCTTGTCAATTAGCAAACTCTAACGACATTATATTAATTGCAGGAAAAGGACACGAAACATATCAAGAAATTAATGGTGTTCGTCATGATTTTGATGATTTAAAAACAGTTGTAGAGCTATTAGAAAAATTGAACAAATAAATAATAAACAAACAAAATCGAATCGCTAAAATAATTATAATAAAGATTTGGATTTTGAATTTAAATAGGAAAGTATGCTATATTACATTTTTAAATATTTAGATAAAACATTTGATTTTCCAGGTGCAGGAGTGTTTCAATACATAACCTTTCGTTCTGCATTTGCATTTATTTTATCACTATTAATAGCTACAATATATGGAAAAAAAATAATCAATTTCTTAAGGAAACAACAAGTTGGAGAAACGGTAAGGGAGTTAGGTTTAGAAGGACAAAGCGAGAAAGCAGGTACACCTACAATGGGAGGAATCATTATTATTATGGCAACTTTAATTCCTGTTTTCTTATTAGCGAAATTAGATAATATTTATGTTGCCCTTTTAATTATGACAACCTTATGGATGGGAACTATAGGATTTATTGACGATTATATAAAAATATTTAAAAAAGATAAACAAGGACTAAAAGGAATTTTTAAAGTAATAGGTCAAGTAGGCTTAGGTTTAATTGTAGGATCTGTTTTATACCTTCATCCAAACGTAACAGTAAGAAAAGATACTATTGGAGAACGAATAAAAACAGAAAATATAGATACTACTTTTCTTCAAGAAAAATCAACATCAACAACAATTCCATTTCTAAAGAATAACGAATTTGATTATGCTAAAGTGTTGTCATTCATGGGTGATGGATATGAAGACTGGGCTTGGTTAATCTTTATTCCAGTTGTTATATTTATTATTACAGCAGTCTCAAATGGAGCAAATTTAACAGATGGGATAGATGGCTTGGCAGCAGGAACGTCAGCAATATCGGTATTAACATTAGGACTCTTTGCGTTCGTATCGGGAAATGTAATTTTTTCAGATTATCTCAATATAATGTATATACCAAATTCTGGAGAAATGACAATATATATAGCCTCTTTTGTAGGAGCATTAGTTGGATTTCTTTGGTATAATACTTATCCAGCATCTGTTTTTATGGGAGATACAGGTAGTTTAACGATAGGAGGTATTATTGCTGTAATTGCTATTGCAATCCGAAAAGAATTGATGATTCCTATTCTATGCGGTGTTTTCTTAGCTGAAAATTTATCCGTGATGCTACAAGTAAGTTACTTTAAATACACAAAGAAAAAATATGGAGAAGGAAAACGTATTTTCTTAATGTCACCATTACATCACCATTATCAAAAGAAAGGATATCATGAAAGTAAAATTGTAACACGTTTTTGGATTGTTGCAATCTTATTAGCTATTTTTTCTTTGGTTTCATTAAAACTAAGATAAATATGAGACTAGTCATACTTGGAGGAGGAGAAAGCGGAATAGGAACAGCTATACTTGGAAAAAAGAAAGGCTATGATGTTTTTGTGTCTGATTTTGGAAAAATAAAAGAAAATTATAAAGAAGTTCTTACGATTAATAAAATTGCTTGGGAAGATGAAAAGCACACAGAATCTTTGATTTTAAATGCTGATGTAGTCATGAAAAGTCCTGGAATTCCTGAAAAAGTACCTATTGTAAAGAAACTATTGGAACTAAAGATTCCAGTTATTTCAGAAATAGAATTTGCTTCTCAGTTTACAACAGCAACAACAATAGGAATAACAGGAAGTAATGGGAAAACAACAACAACAATGTTAGTTTATCACTTACTAAAACAAGGAGGCTTAAATGTAGGATTAGCTGGAAATATAGGAAAAAGTTTTGCATGGCAAGTAGCAGAAGATAAATATGATGTGTATGTATTAGAACTTAGTAGCTTTCAATTAGATGGAATTATAAATTACAAGCCACATATTGCTATCATAACAAACCTAAGTCCAGATCACCTAGATAGATATAATTATGATTACAATTTGTATATAGAATCAAAATTTAGAATAATAAAAAACCAAACAGAAGATGATTTTTTGATAGTAGATAACGATGATATTGAAATTCAAAGATGGCTTCAAAATAATAAAACAAACGCACAAATTATATCCTTTTCAATAGAGAAAGAATTAGAAAGAGGAGGATTTTTAAATGAAAACAACTTAAATAGCAACATTAATAACGAAAAATTTACTATGCCAATAAATGAATTAGCTTTAGAAGGAAAGCATAACCTTAAAAATGCAATGGCAGCAACAGCTGTAGCTCAATTAATGAAAATTAGAAAGCAAACAATTAGAGAAAGCTTAAGTAATTTTCAAGGAGCAGAACATCGTTTAGAGAAAACTTTGAAAATTCAAAACGTTCAATATATAAATGATTCTAAAGCAACAAATGTAAATGCAACATTTTTTGCATTAGACAGTATGAAAACACCTACAATTTGGATTGTAGGAGGTGTAGACAAAGGAAATGATTATGACGAATTAATGTCGTTAGTAAGAGAAAAAGTAAAAGGAATCGTTTGCTTAGGAGTTGATAATTCTAAATTGTTTAGCACATTTAGTAGTGTAGTTGATACAATGGTGGAAACAACATCTATGGAAGAAGCAGTTAAAATAGCGCAACGCATGGCTGAAAAAGGAGATTCAGTCTTGTTATCACCATGTTGTGCAAGTTTTGATCTATTTGAAAACTATGAAGATAGAGGAAGACAATTTAAACAAGCAGTATATAATCTATAATAAAAATGACAAGTTTAGTAGCTAGATTAAGAGGAGATAAAGTAATATGGGCGATAGTTTTTCTATTAGCTCTAATCTCTTTTTTACCTGTTTATAGCGCTAGTACTAACCTTGTATATGTAATAGGTAAAGGCTCAACTTTAGGGTATTTAGTAAAACATTTAGGACATTTGTTTCTTGGCTTTGCAATTATATACTTCATTCATAAAGTTCCGTATCATTATTTTAGAGCATTATCTATTTTTGGAATTCCATTAGTTATTATATTATTGATATATACCTTGTTTCAAGGTACTGTTATTGGAGGTGCAAATGCGAGTAGATGGGTGCAAATACCATTCGTAGGAGTTAGTTTTCAAACATCAACACTTGCCTTTACAGTTTTAATGGTTTATGTAGCAAGATATCTTGCAAAAGTAAGTGATAAAGAATATTCATTAAAAGATTCATTATTGGAACTCTGGGTTCCTGTTTTTAGTGTTTTAGTACTGATTTTACCAACTAATTTTTCTACTACAGCTTTAATCTTTTCAATGGTGTGTATGCTTATTTTTATAGGGCATTATCCTTTGAAATACTTAGGAGTTGTAATTGGAATGGGGATTGCTTCATTGCTATTGTTTCTGTTATTTGCAAAAGCATTTCCAGATAACAAATTGTTTAGTAGAGTAAATACTTGGGGAAATAGAATAGAACGTTTTGTTGATAATAAACCTACAGATGATGATTACCAAATTGAAAAAGCTAAAATCGCAATTGCTTCAGGAGGTATTTATGGCTTAGGACCTGGTAAAAGTGTTCAGAAAAATTTCTTACCTCAATCCTCTTCCGATTTTATTTTTGCAATAATTGTTGAAGAGTATGGAGTGATTGGTGCAACAGGAATTATCTTTTTGTATTTATTATTGTTTTTTAGGTTTATAATAAATGCTCAAAAGGCTTCTAGTTTATTCGGAAAGCTACTTATCATTGGATTAGGTTTTCCTATTATTTTTCAAGCCTTAGTTAATATGGCTGTTGCTGTTGAATTATTACCAGTTACTGGGCAAACATTACCTCTAATTAGTAGTGGAGGAACTTCTATTTGGATGACGTGTGTGGCTATTGGAGTAATATTGAGTGTGACTAAAAAAGAAGAAGAAGTAGCATTGGATGAAGAAGAAAAAAAGAAAAGAGAGAGAGCGTTACAACAAATAATAGATAGAGAAATAGAATTGAATGATTTAAATGAAGAAGTAGAAGAAGAGAGTAATAATCCTTTAGAACCTATTTTAAATCAGTAAAAATGGAAAAAAAAGTCAAATTTATAATTAGCGGTGGAGGAACAGGAGGACATATCTATCCTGCAATTGCAATTGCAAATGAGTTAAAAACTCGTTTTCCTGATGCAGAATTTTTGTTTGTAGGAGCTAAAGATAAAATGGAAATGCAAAAAGTGCCTCAAGCAGGCTATAATATAAAAGGACTTTGGATTTCAGGTATTCAAAGAAAAATAACAATGCAAAATTTAATGTTTCCGTTTAAACTAATTTCAAGTTTATGGAAATCATTTATTATTATAAAAAAATTCAAACCAAATGTAGTTATTGGTACAGGAGGTTTTGCAAGTGGAGCGGTTTTAAAAGTAGCAACTATTTTAGGAATACCTACACTTATTCAAGAACAAAATTCATATCCAGGAATTACAAATAAATTATTAGCCAAAAAGGCAAACGCTATTTGTGTGGCTTATGAAGGTTTAGATACTTTTTTTCCAAAAGATAAAATGATTGTAACAGGAAACCCTGTGCGCCAAGATTTATTAGATATTGATGATAAAAGAATTGAAGGACTTACTTATTTCGGACTTGATAGTACAAAAAGAACACTTTTAGTACTTGGAGGAAGTCTTGGAGCAAGAAGAATAAATCAGTTAATTGCAACTGAGATTGATTTCTTATTGGAACTAGGAGTTCAAATAGTATGGCAATGCGGGAAACTATATTTTGACGAATACAATCATTTTAATAAAAAAGGAAATGTACATGTATTAGCATTTATAGATAAAATGGATCTTGCTTATGCGGCTGCTGATGTTATAATATCACGTTCAGGAGCTTCATCAGTTTCAGAGCTATGTATTGTGGGAAAACCAACTGTTTTCATTCCTTCTCCAAACGTTTCTGAAGATCATCAAACAAAAAATGCTCAAGCTGTTTTAAATAAAAAAGGAGCAATAATGCTAAAAGAAATAGATTTAGATGAAAATTTTAAAAAGGTTTTTGCAGATTTAATTTCAAACGATGAAAAACAAGCTAAGTTGAGTAAAAAAATACACAAACTAGCATTGCCAAATGCAACAAAAGAAATTGTGAATGAAATTGAAAAACTCATTAAAGAATAAATAAAAAAAAACATAACTAGTTAATAAATAAGTAATTGTCAAGTAGAATGAATCTAAACCAAATCCATAACGTTTATTTTATAGGAATCGGAGGAATCGGAATGAGTGCTTTAGCGCGCTATTTTATGAATATTGGCAAGAATGTTGCAGGGTATGATAAAACAAAAACACAATTAACAGATGAACTTCAAGAATTAGGAATATCAATTCATTTTGAAGATTCAATTGATTTAATTGCACAGGAATATTTAAACAAAGAAAATACATTAATAATTATAACACCAGCAGTTCCAAAAAACCATAGTGAATGGAATTATTTCACTTCAAATGGTTTCAATGTTAAAAAAAGAGCAGAAGTATTAGGTATAATTACTAAAGATACATTCTGTTTTGCAGTTGCTGGAACACATGGAAAAACGACAACATCAAGTATTTTAGGTCATATATTATATCAAAGTGGAGTTGATGTAACAGCCTTTTTAGGAGGAATAGTTGAAAATTATAATTCAAATTTAATTGGAAGCGGAAAAACAGTAACTGTTGTAGAAGCAGATGAATTTGATCGCTCATTTTTACATCTACATCCTAATTTAGCTTGTATCACTTCAATGGACGCAGATCATCTCGATATTTATGGAGATGCATCCGCAATTGAAGCCTCATTTATAGAATTTTCTAATAAAGTGACAACGAATAACCTGTTTATTGCAAAAGGATTGCCTTTAAAAGGGAAAACTATTGGAATTAATGAAGAAGCAAATTATGAAGCTCAAAATATTAGGATAGAAAACGGATTCTATGTTTTTGATATTAATACAAATCAAGAAATAATAGAAAATGTAAAATTTAGTTTACCAGGACATCACAATTTATCAAATGCATTAATCGCATTTTCAATGGCAAAAAGTTATGGACTAGATAATAATAAAATAAAAGAAGCGTTAGCTACATTTAAAGGTGTTAGAAGACGTTTTTCATTTCAAATTAGAGAAGAAAAGATAGTTTATATTGATGATTACGCACACCATCCTACAGAGATAAATGCAGTCCATCAAGCAGTAAGAGAATTGTATCCAAATAAAAAGATAATGGCGCTATTTCAGCCGCATTTATTTTCAAGAACAAAAGATTTTATTGATGGTTTTGCAGAAAGTTTATCAAAGTTTGATGAGATTGTGTTATTAGACATATATCCTGCAAGAGAATTACCTATAGAAGGAGTAACATCAAATTGGTTATTAAGTAAGATTAATAATCCTAAAAAGAAATTAATTGAAAAGGAAGAAGTGTTAAGAACTTTTGAAAATTCAAATGCAGATGTATATATAACAATAGGTGCAGGAGACATTGGAGAAATGGTTAAAAATATAAAAAAAGTATTATATGAAAAGATTTAATTGGCAACATATACGCTTAGTATTGATTGTACTTTTGATGATATTTTTATATTCTTTTTCATCAAAACGAAATCAAAATAGAGTAATAAAAAGCGTAAATATTTCATTTGAAGACGGACAAGAAAATTTGTTCATAACTCACGAAATGGTTAATAACTTTTTAATACAAAAATGGGGAGGTGCTTTAGCAATTAAAAAAGATGGAGTAGATTTGCAGGTATTAGAAGCTGCTCTTAATGGTCATGAAATGATTGAAAAATCTGAAGTTTTTTCAACTATAGATGGTTCTCTAAATGCACATATAAAACAAAAGTCCCCAATTGTACGATATGTATCAGGTAATACCATGTGTTACCTTGATAGTAAAGGAGTTAAAATGCCTTTGTCTGAAAACTTTTCTGCAAGAGTTCCATTAGTTATAGGAACTTTTGATGATAAAGATAAGGATAGGTATGTTATGCTGTTTAATGAAATTTATAAGGACAGTTTTTTAAAAAAGGAAATAACAGGGGTTCAAATTTTACCTTCGGGTAATGTCATTTTAACAAGTAGAAATTATAACTATAAAATAGTTTTTGGAAAACCAGTTTATATTGAAAAAAAGCTAAACAATTATAAAGCCTTTTTTCATCATGCTGTGAAAGATACATTAATTAAGCATTATAAAGAAGTAAATGTAATGTTTACAGAACAAGTAGTTTGTAAGAAATAGGAGAATTATGAACAAAGATAATATTGCGGTAGGATTAGATATCGGAACTACGAAAATCGTAGTAATGATAGGAAAAAAAAATGAATACGGAAAATTAGAAATCTTAGGAGTAGGAAAATCTAAAAGTCTTGGTGTTCATAGAGGTGTTGTGAACAATATTACACAAACAATTCAATCTATACAACAAGCTATTCTAGAAGCAGAAAGTGATTCAGGATACAAAATAAATGATGTTGTTGTAGGTATTGCAGGTCAACATATACGTAGTATTCAACATAGTGATTATATAAGTCGTCCGAATGCTGATGAAGTTATAGATGATGAAGACATAGATGCCTTAATAGGACAAGTACATAAATTAGCGATGTTACCTGGTGAAGAAATTATTCATGTTTTACCACAAGAATTTAAAGTAGATGGTCAGGCAGAAATAAAAGAACCAATAGGAATGTATGGAGGCCGATTAGAATCGAGTTTCCATGTAGTTGTAGGACAAGCAGCTTCAATTCGTAATCTTGGTCGTTGTATAAAAAGTTCAGGATTAGAATTATCAGGTTTAACCTTAGAACCATTAGCTTCTGCTGATGCCGTTTTAAGTCAGGAAGAAAAAGAAGCAGGGGTTGCATTGATAGATATAGGTGGCGGAACAACAGATTTAGCCATTTTTAAAGATGGAATTATTCGTCATACAGCAGTAATTCCGTTTGGAGGAAATGTAATCACGGAAGATATAAAAGAAGGCTGTTCTATCATTGAGAAACAAGCAGAACTATTAAAAGTACGTTTTGGTTCAGCATGGCCAGGAGAAAATAAAGACAATGAAATTGTTTCAATTCCAGGATTAAGAGGAAGAGAACCAAAAGAAATATCATTGAAAAACTTGTCAAAGATTATCCACGCACGTGTAGTGGAAATTATAGAGCAAGTATATGCAGAAGTAAAATTATACGGTCATGAAGACCCTAAAAAGAAACTAATTGCAGGTATCGTTTTAACAGGAGGTGGCGCTCAGTTACAACATATTAAACAATTAGTGGAATATATTACAGGAATGGATACTAGAATAGGATATCCAAACGAACATTTAGCAGGAAATTCTAACGAAGAACTGTCTAGTCCGTTATATGCAACAGCAGTAGGATTAGTAATGAACAGTATTCGTAATAATACTAAAAGTGCGATACCTTTAGTAGAAATGAAAAAAGAAGAAGCTGTTCCAGTTCAAACACCTGTGGAAGAAGGAAAAGTAGAAGAAGAGAAAGTTATTGAAGAACCTAAGTCGGAATCTACTGAAAACAGAATCAAAAAGTCATTTTTTGATAAGTATATAGATAAGATTAAAGAGTTTTTAGATAACGCAGAATAAAAAGTACTATTATGGAAGAATTTACAAGCATTTCATTTGATTTACCAAAAAACCAATCCAACGTTATCAAAGTTATTGGAGTAGGAGGAGGTGGTAGCAATGCCATCAACCATATGTTTAAACAAGGAATTAAAGGAGTTGATTTTATAGTTTGTAACACAGATTCACAAGCTTTACAAAGCAGTGCTGTTCCAAACAAAATTCAGTTAGGGGTAAGTCTTACTGAAGGTCTTGGTGCTGGGGCAAACCCAGAAGTAGGGCAACAATCAGCATTAGAAAGTATCATTGACATTGAAAAAATGTTAGATACAAACACAAAAATGTTATTTATAACAGCAGGAATGGGAGGCGGTACAGGTACTGGTGCAGCACCTGTAATTGCACAGTTAGCAAAAGAAAGAGATATTTTAACAGTAGGAATTGTAACAATTCCATTTCAATTTGAAGGAAAAGTTCGTTCAGAGCAAGCAATGCTTGGAGTTGAAAGACTACGTAAACAAGTTGATTCATTAATTGTTATTAATAATAATAAATTAAGAGAAGTGTATGGAAATCTTGGATTCAAAGCAGGATTTTCAAAAGCAGATGAAGTATTAGCAACAGCAGCAAGAGGAATTGCAGAAGTTATTACACATCACTATACTCAAAATATCGATTTAAAAGATGCAAAAACGGTACTTTCAAATAGTGGAACAGCTATTATGGGATCGTCTATAGCTGCAGGAGAAGATAGAGCAAAACAAGCAATAATGAGTGCCTTAGATTCACCATTATTAAATGATAATAAAATTACAGGTGCAAAAAATGTACTGTTGTTAATCGTTTCAGGTACTTCAGAAATTACAATTGATGAAATTGGAGAAATAAATGACTTCATTCAAACAGAAGCTGGTTTCAATGCCAATATCATCATGGGAGTAGGTGAAGATGAAACATTAGAAGATTCAGTAGCAGTAACAATTATTGCAACAGGATTTAATATAGAACAGCAAGCCGAAATTGTTAATTCAGAACCAAAGAAAATTATTCACTCATTAGAAGAGGAACAAAAAATAGTTCATGATTTAACAAATAAAACCATTGCAAATATGGTGGTAGATGAACCTATTTTTGAATCAAAACAAGAAAACAAGTCTGAAACTAATTCTGATGTAGAGGGAAACGAAAAAGTGGTTTATAATCTTGAAGAGAAACAAGAAATTCAATTTGAAATTCAAAATGTTAAACCAACAATGGATTTAGTTCAAACAAATGAAGCAATCAAAAATATGGATGTTTCTTTTGAAATTGTAACACCAACTCCAACACCAAGTTTTGAAATTGTTACACCAAAAATAAGAGAAATTGAAGTTGTTGAGCCAGAATTTGTAGCAACTAAGGACGACTTGTCATTTTCTTTAGATTTATTTGGAACACAAAAGGTAGAACAAAGAGCAACTTTTGAAAGAACAGAAGTAACTGAGAATACAAGACAAATAGATGTAAAAGATCCTATTAATGTTGTTCCTGTTACAGAAGTAAATCAAAATGGAGTAATAAGATATTCTTTAGAAGATTATTTGCAAAAGGAAAATGAATTAATAGTATCAAAACCTATTGAAGAAGTTCAAGAGCCAGTTGATGAAGAATTAAATTTTGCAGTTAAAAAAACAGAAAAACCAGCAGCACAAAATAATGATGGTTTAGAGAATGTATCTCCTTTTGAAATGACAATAGAAGAAACATTAATTGCAAGAGCAGAAGAACGTAAACGCAAAATGAAAGAATTTAATTATAAATTCAATAATAATGCGTCTCATATAGACGAAATTGAAAAACAACCAGCTTATAAGCGTATGGGAATTGATGTTACATCAACACCAAACACAACAAGCAATCAATCTAGAATGTCGTTAGGATCAGATAGTAATGATGATTTACAATTAAGGTCTAATAACTCATTCTTACATGATAATGTAGATTAAATCTCCATAAATTAACCTAACCTAAGTCCCGTAAAGTAAAATTTTCGGGATTTTTTTTACTATTTTTGTGACAGTTTTTTAAAGGCTTTTTTAGTAATCTTTTATATTCTGCACATTAACAGAGAAAGTTAAATAAAACGGTTATGCTGTTTTTAAAAATAAAAAACAAAAATAAAGACATAATTAATTAATCAAAAAATATGAGTTTAGAAGTAAAAATCATGGACAATATGAAAGAAGCCATGAAAGCAAAAGATACAGTAGCATTAGAAGCATTAAGAGCTATCAAATCGGCAATTATATTAGCAAAAACTGAAACAGGAGCATCAGAAGGATTGTCAGAGCAAGACGAAATTAAAATGTTGCAACGTTTAGTGAAAATGAGAAAAGATAGTGCTGAAATATTCACAAAACAAAATCGTCAAGATCTTGCAGAACCAGAATTAGCACAAATTGCAGTTATTGAAAAATTCTTACCAGCACAATTATCAGAAACAGAAATTGAAGCAATTATAGCAAAAATAATAGCAGAAACAGGAGCATCTGGAATTGCATCTATGGGAAAAGTAATGGGATTAGCTTCAGCACAAATAGGTGGACAAGCAGAAGGGAAAACTATTTCTACTATCGTTAAGAAGTTATTAGTATAATACTTAAATAACATTAAATAAAAGGTATAAAATGTACTTAAAAGAATAAAAATTCTTACTGAATCATTTTATACCTTTCATTTAAAATAATAATCTAAAAAAATATTTTTAAAGAAGTTCCTTGATTGACACTGCTATCAATGTGAATATTACCTTTAATCATTTTTGTTCTAGATAGAATATTCTTTAAACCTATACCTAATTTTTGTGTTTTACTATCAGGTTCATTAATTAGATTAGCTATTGACAAATCTTTTGATCCTATTCCGTTATCTTTAATTAGTAAAACATGATTTTTTCTTTCTTTTCCTAATTTTATTTTTACTTTAGTTGCTTGCGAGTGTTTAATTATATTTGAAATCGATTCTTGAATAATACGATAGATAGAAATTGATACATCTTCTTCAATTTTATTCGAACAATCATATTCAAAATCAAAAAAGATATTGCTACTATGTTCTATTTTTTCAATCATCTCTTTTATAGCAGGAATTAATCCTTTTTTAATGAGAACACTAGGCATCATATTATGAGAAATATTCCGAATCTCCTCATAAGTTTCATCAATAATATGCAATAATTTTAGGTTTGATTTATTCTCTAAATCCAAACTGTTTGAACAAATCATTTTTATAGCACAAATATTCTGACCTAAACCATCATGCAAATCTTTTGCAATTCTAATTCGTTCCTTCTCTTGCGCATCTATAACCGATTGAAACCGTAAATTTTCAGCTTTAATTAATATTTTTTTTGTTTTAAAATGATACCAAATATATAAAGATAAAATAGTGAATATGAATAGTATTGTAAAATAGAATAAAGTAAATTTTCTTTTCAGATTACTTTTATATATTAGAATTTCTTTTTCATGATTTTCTTTTATCAGAGAATTAATTTTTTTTTCTTTTTCTATACTTTCATACAAAGAAGTATATTTTATCAAATACTTTTGCGCTTCTTTTTTCTCAATTTCATCTTTCAAGTTTAAGTATAATTTTAAGTTTTTTAAAGCCAAATCAAAGTTTCCTAATTTTTCATAAATACCTGCTTTGAAAAAAATATATTCACTTTGCTCTTTTAAATTATTTTCAAATGGATATTCACTAGTTAAGTCTAAATGTTTAATAGCATTTTCTTTATCATTCAATAGAGTATATAATTCGGCTCCAATTTTATTAATACGCCAAGCTTTATAATTGTGAAAAGGTGAAGTATCTTTTGATACAGCATGATAGGCTTTTTTAAAATATAAAGTAGCAGAATCATATTTTTTAAGATGAATGTAAACATTTGACTGTTCTTCTAAAAAATAAGAATATGAATTTAAGAAGCCAGCAGAACTAATTTCAATCCCTTTTTTTGAGTATGTTAAAACATTTTTATAATCTTTTATGGCTTTATAATAATCTATTAATGCAGACAAAGCATCTATAGATTGTGTACTATCTTTCGTTTGTAAACTTTTCGAATAACAAGTATTCGCAATTTTTAACGCTGTATCATATTTTTTAAGATTAAGATACATTTTGTAGACAAGTAAATCTAAGTTGAATTGTAAATTTGAATTAGAGGTTTTATTAAAATATTTTTTTGAAAGCTCATAATATTTAGTAGCAGAAGGAATATCATATTCAATAATACCAATGTAACATAATTGCTTATAAAGTTTCCCGTTTATTTCATTATCATTAGAGTGTTTAATCTCAGGTATAGTAGTTAATAGTATTTTTTTTGCCTCATCATTATAACTATGATGTAAGTACGATAGACTTAACTTGTATAATATATTTAATTTTGTATTAGTATCAAATGAAATTAATTTTTTTTGAATTTCTGCACTAATACTATTCGCTTTTTCGATTTCTCTTTCTTGTACTAATACATTTATGGTGTCAATTTTTTTATAAAGAATATTTTTATCTACAGTATTTTGAGATATACTCATAAGAAAAGAAAGAATACACAACAAAAAAATAAAATTTTTCATACGATTTAGAGTTGGATAAAATAAAATCTAATAGTGGTAATTGTGCAGTTATTCTCCTTCTCATATTTTACTTTTACTAGGGAATTATATTTTTGGAGATATAATTTTACCCTACTTTTGAAAGTATGAAACACTATAAATATATAGTTTTTTTAACACAACATGATAAATAATTAAAAAAATATAATTGCATCAAAAAAGAATAACATACGACTAAAAATAGATATGAGTTTGTACTACTTTCATAAACTTGTTTATGACGATAAAAAATAAGTAAGACAATTTGATTAAATAGATTGTATAAAAAAAAGGCTGTCAAATAAATATTTATTTGACAACCTTTTTAAAGTGTATGTAATTTTTTATTATGGATATAAAGTTAAAGTTCCATTAGCAATAATATTACTACCTAGTCCAGAAAAACTAACTGTGAAATTACTACTATTAAAACTTAAAGAACCTGTTGGAGTACAAAGACCTAATGCGTATCTAATTTTACCATAAGAACCAGTATTATTTAAGATCTTACTTTCGCTTCTTGCTTTTCCTAATGATATATTCCCCCAATCTGAGCGATCAGTATTAGTAACTCTTGAGCTTGAATAGTATATTGTTATTTTTGCTCCCATTTCACCTCTTTTTGATCCCCAAAGCCAGTTTGCAGTCCATGTAAGACTTCTCCATTTAGAAGATACTTTTGAGTGAAAATCACCTTGTGAACTTTCTTCAATTTGTGGTTGTTCCATAATAACCAAACCACCTATTACATTGTCCCAAACAATCCCATCAGTTCTATAAAAACACAAAGATTTAACTTTTTTGTTTTTAATATTCCAAGTAATTTCAAGAATTTGGTCATTAATTTTTAACTCATTAGTAGCAACCTCATTTAGATTATCTTGAATTTCTAGTAATTCATTCCCAGAGTATAAATCTTTTAATGGACCTGCAACTATTGAGGATGGTTCAGCAACATCACCATTAGCCACTACACTTTCTTTACTAGATATTATTTCTTTTGATAAATTTAATGCATCTGCCGTGTTAATTGTTCCCAAAACGGTAACTTCTAAAATCTCCATACTTTTGTCTGTGTAATGTAATAGATTAGCTTTACTACTATTAATTTGATCACTAACAATTTTAGGAAGTTCTTGAGTAGTTGGAGGTAATAAGGCTGCCTTTAAATTTTCAATAGATTGACTAGTCTGATCTTGTGCTGGAACAATTCCATCATTCTCCTTTTCACAACTTGCAAACGTCAGTACGATTAAAGCCAATACTAAATTGAGCTTGTTTAAAAATAGTTTTTTCATGTTTTTAATTGTTTAATTATTTATTTGTAGTTGTAAAGTTCAAATTTTATAATAACAAAAAAAATAGCGTTAAACCATGATTTTATCTCATGGTATTCCATGATGTAATTCCATACTTGATAAAATAAGAATCATAAAAACAGAAAAATAGGACAGAAAATGTTATTTTTAAAAAATACCATTTTAAACTAACAATACACTTATTCAAAAAAATATTCTTTTAATGAATAAACGGAGCTAATTTCTTTTAAAATTGCAATAATGTTATAAAATAAAATAATATATATTCATTACATTTGAGATATCATTTAACATAAAATGGATAAAACCTTCCCTTTTAAATACTGCTATTTTTTATTTAATTTATTATTTTAGAATGCGTTAATAACTAAAATTTATGTATATAAAAAAGTTGAAAACACTATTAGTAGATGATCATATGTTATTTTTAGAAGGTCTAGAATCAATTTTAGAATCTTATGGAGAACTAGATTTATTGCCTCCAGTAACTAGAGGAAAAGAAGCTTTAGAAATTATTTTAAATACTACAGTCGATTTTTTAATTACAGATTTAAATTTACCAGACGTTAGCGGTGTAGATTTAATACTTAAAATCAAAAAAGAAAAACCACAAATTCCAATACTTGTATTAAGCATGGATTGTGATAGAAAAGAAGTGAAAAGTATTTTAAATGCAGGATCAGAAGGTTTTATCTTAAAAATTGCGGGTAAACAAGAATTGTGTAGAGCCATACACAAAATAATTAATGGAGGCACTTATTACAGTAGTGAGATTACTGCTATTATGATGGAAATTATAAATAATAAATCGGGAAGTAGCCTTCAAACTAATTGTTTAACTGTAAGAGAAATGGAAATATTAGATTTAATTTGTAAAGAATATTCGAATAAAGAAATTTCTGAAAAATTATTTATAAGTATAAGTACCATAGAAACACATCGAAGTAGTATGTTTTGTAAAACAGGATCAAAAAATGTAGTAGGTTTGGTACGATATGCCGTCGAAAATGAATTGGTTACATGGTGATCTTTACACAAAAATTGTTAACTACAATAACACAATTAAATATTGTTTGTGATTTCTACCTTAATAAAATAAAAAATATACTACAATTAACTTATAGAAATTAATATTTTTGCAATACAAATAAAAAGGCTTCGTAGTTCAACTGGATAGAATGACGGATTTCGGCTCCGTTGGTTGCAGGTTCGAATCCTGCCGAAGTCACACTTTTAAAAAAGCAACAAGATAAACACGTAGATTGGTTTATTTTGTTGCTTTTATATTTAAATATTATTCACAAGGAGTGCCCTCAATATAGTTGCTAAAAATATGATCACTCACTTCCTTTAATGTTTTATTCGTTTCAGGATGATAATGTAAAGCATTAAAAAATTCCATGTCTCCACTAGCAGATTTTCCATACCACAAACAAGCATTTCCATTTTTATCTTTGTAAGAAGTTGTGTCACACGGCATAACCTTTTTGAAATTTTCTATAAAAGAGTCATCCTTTTTAGGCGAAATATATCGGTTTCCATCTTCATTAGGAGTATCACAGTCAATTACCTCATAGTGATCGTCAATCCATTCCATACATGCTTTTCCTGTCATAGAATAATTTATTCCAAAAAAAACTAAAGCCAAAACTAAAACACTGCTTGCTATTACTACTTTGTTTTTATTCCGAGTTAACCAATCTTTTATTGGAGATTCTTCAGGAGAAGGGCGTTTGGGATTGCCTGTCTCTTTTATTCGAGGTTTATATTTTTTTGTATTTTTTGCTTCCCTATATTTAGTAAATGGTCTAGGAGTAAAATCGACTAATAAGGCTGCCATATCAGCGCTTCCATTTACGTCCTCAGATAAAATGGTTTCTCCTTTAAAAAAGGTTTCAATAGGTCTAAATTTATCTGTATTATCTGTGATTTTATTTAAATTGTTTATACTGAACTCAAAACACATAAAAAAATTAAAAATTTTCAAATCATTAATATTTGAATCTTCTCTAAATTTTTCTACACATAACTTTCTAAGTTTTGCTCTTGTAGGCTTTAATAAGTAGGTAGAATACCCCTTTTCTTTTTCAATATCATATTTAGATTTTATTTCATCTAAATAACTTTTAAAGTAATCTTCATCCATATTCTAATCGGAATTTTAAGGAATTCTTTTTCATTTTAAGGAAATAGAGGAATTCTCGGAATTCCGTATAAACACTGCCAAAAAATTGACAAATCTTTGCATCAGAATTAGTTCTTGTTCTATTTCGCGATTAGAACAAATGTACAAAACTACTTCTAAAAAAGTGATGCTAAACAGATTATGATTTTTATCTGGGAAGTATAAATAAGACTTTTCTGTTCTAGCTCACTCACTTCCCAAAAGCAAAATGTTAACGGCAATAGCTGTAATAATCAAAATTCGAGAAAATCTCGAACAGCTATTCCTATGTCAAATTTTTAATTTTTAAAATCATGAATAGATTATATATTTTAATAGCAGTTATTTTATTTTCAGTAAGCTTTACATCATGTACAGCAGAAGATATTTCGGAAACAACCAATCAGTATGCTGATGATGGTTCAGGAGGTGGAGATGATACGGGTGGGCAAACAGGAACATTACCACCGCCTCCACCAGCGCCAACAATTCCATAAGGGTATGGTAAAAGGCTGTTAAATTTTTAATATATTCGTTCAAATTTTAATAATAAAAAAATGAGAGTTGTATATTTATTTATAGCAGTTATTTTATTTTCAGTAAGCTTTACATCATGTACAGCAGAAGATATTTCGGAAACAACCAATCAGTATGCTGATGATGGTTCAGGAGGTGGAGATGATACGGGTGGGCAAAATGGACAGATAAATCCACCACCACCACCAGCTCCAGTAATTCCATAATCAAATGTAATTTATTTGATTTATTTTCATAAATTCGGGAAATGCAATTCATTATGAAACATTTCCCGTTTTTATTTTTATTTCTTTTATTCATTTCATGTGATAATTTCAAGAATAATTTATTGAACAATAAGGATGAATATGAAACTCTAAAAAAGAAAGGCTACGATAAATTCATGGCTGAAGATTATGACAGTTCCTATTTTTATTTTGATCAAGCTAGAATAATATGTAATTCAAATAATCCAAATGATAGAATATATCCAATGTTATTCTTAGCTGATATACAGAAAATAAAATCAGATTTTAATGGTGTGGAAGAAACAGTAACAGAAGCACTAAAAATCAGTGAAAATTCAAAATTTAATTCAAACCTCTATAATCTATTAGGAATTTCATATGAAGAAAAATTAGACTATGATAAAGCTATAAAAAATTATAGGTTATCGTTGAAAAATACTAGTAGTGAAAAATACAAAATAATAATAAATAATAATATAGGTGTAATTTATTTAAAAAAAGGAAATTATCCTAAAACTATACAAATTCTTGAGCCATTACTAAAATTAGACACTTTAAAACATGATAGAGTTGAATATGCACGAATAATTGATAATTTAGGTTTTGCTTATTTTAATAATGGAGACAAAAATAAAGCCTATCATTATATTTCAGAGTCATTAAGGATTAGAGATAGTTTAGGAGATGAATATAAAAAATTAGCTCCATTAATGCATTTAGCACGTTTTTTTAAAGATTCTATTACTTCAGAATCGAATAGATTTGCTTTAAATGCTTATAATATTGCTACTAAAGTGAATAGTCCAGATGATAGATTAGAAGCATTGGATATTTTGATAAGAAATTCTTTTGAAATAGGGCAATTTAAAAAGTATTATCACAAATTTAGTTCTTTAAAAGACAGTATAGAATTTGTTAGGCAAACTGCTAAGAACCAATTTGCAAATATTAAATATAATTCGGATAAAGCTATAAAAGAAAAAGAAAAAGAAAGAGTACAAAAGGAAAGATTAGGCATTAGTTTAATCCTCTTTATGATAATCTCAACTTTAATCTTTTTCCTAATTCGTTCCAAAAATAAAAGAGAAAAGCTGAAAATCGCCTATACAACCGAAACCCGAATTTCCAAAAGACTACACGATGAGTTAGCTAATGATGTTTTTAATACCATGACCTTTATTGAAACGCAAGATTTGCAAAACAAAGACAATAAAGAAAGTATATTACAAGATCTAGATGTTATTTATGATAAAGCACGAAATATTTCCAAGCAAACCAGTGGTGTAAAAACAGGAAAAGATTTTGGTAATTTATTAAATGAAATGCTAATGAGTTACAAATCGGACGAAGTAAATATCATTAAAAAAGGAAGTAATGAAATTAATTGGGAATTAATAAGTGCCGAAAAACAAATTGAAATTCACCGTGTTTTGCAAGAATTGTTAGTCAATATGAAAAAATATAGCAAAGCAGAGGTAGTTGTAATAGGATTTAAAGAACAAGAAAAAAGCATACAAATCAGCTATTCAGATAATGGAGTAGGATTTGAAAAAGAAAAAATTACTAAAAACGGACTTCAGAATGTGGAAAACCGTATTCATAGCATAAAAGGAACTATTATTTTTGAATCAGAAATAAACAAAGGAGTGAAAATTAATATTGAATTTCCCAAATAATAATAAATTATGATGTTTTCAAAAGTAATAATTGCCGAAGATATTGATGGATTAAATTTTGCAGTTGTGCAAGCTCTTAAAGAATTAGATATTCTGGAAGAACAAATTGACTATGCTAAATATTGCGACGATGCTTTATTAAAAATGAGAAAAGCATTACAAGACAATGAACCGTATGATTTACTAATTACAGATCTTTCATTTAAAGAAGATCACAGAAAAAATGAACTTAAACTTCATTCAGGAGAAGATTTAATACAAACCGTTAGAATAGTACAACCTAATATAAAAATTATAGCTTTTTCAATAGAAGATAAACCATATAGAATAAAAAACCTTTTCGATAGCTATGAAATTAATGCTTTTGTGATGAAAGGAAGAAATAGCATTCCAGAGTTGAAAAAAGCAATTCAAACCGTTTTTAATTCAAAAGAAAAATATATTTCTCCAAATATTGCTCATGTATTTCAAGACAAAACAGATAATGAAATAGACGACTATGATTTAGAGTTAATAAAACAGCTTTCCAATGGCGTTTCACAAGAAGAAATGGAATTCAAATTCAAAGAACTAGGCATAACACCTAATAGTAAAAGTACTATTGAAAAACGCATTAGCAAGTTAAAAATTTACTTTAAAGCCAATAACACAGTACATTTAATAGCAATGGCAAAAGATTTAGGATTAGTGTAATAAAAAGAACACTAATTTTATCATTATAAACCTGTCAGATTGTAAAATCTGATAGGTTTTTTTATGCTTTATAAAAATAATTTCTGGTTTTACGGTTTTCCGTAAGGAATTGATTGGTAATGGTTTTAAGTTTGGATATTATTAATTTAAAAATAAAAATTATGAAGTACTATGTAAACAAAAACAGACAATTAAATGGAGATCATGAAGTACATACTAAAGACTGTAGATATCTACCAAGTGAAGAGAATAGAAAGTATTTAGGAGATTTTGACAATTGTAAAGATGCAGTTAGAGAAGCTAAGAAAACATATTTACAGTCAAATGGTTGTAAAACGTGTTCAAATAGTTGTCATACTAGCTAAATTATGGGCTTTCGTTTTCAGAAAAGAATAAAGCTAACTAAGAATGTAGGTTTAAATGTTAGTAAATCAGGAATTATTCCTAGTATAAAAACTAAGAGAGGTTCAGTAAGCACAAAAGGATATTCAGTTAGGACAGGAATTTCGGGAGTTAATTATAGAAAGAGTTTTGGCAAAGCGGAAAATAGTGGTTGTTTACTTTTTTTAGCTTTATCAATTCTGATAATGACAATTTTAATTAAATTTTAATATTATGAAACAGAGTAAAAAATATTATGACCAAGAGAATAAAGTTATAAATACTCATTTTAATTCGACAGTAAAAAACAACAACTTTAATTCTAGTTATTTCTTATTGATTGCAATTTGTATCATGCTTTTTTCATTTACTTCATGTTCTGAAAGTTCTGACTCCGATGAAGTAATTGTTTCAAATTGTCCAACAAAGAATTGCTCAGATTTTTCAACACAATCTCAAGCGCAATCTACATTTAATAGTAACAGAAATTGTTATAAGAATTTGGATGCAGATGGTGATGGAATAGCTTGTGAAAACTTACCTAATTAATAAATTATGATAACTATAGAATTAAAGAGTCATTTTATTAGATTATATCAGATGGCATTGTCAGATGGTGATTTTGATATATTAGAACTCCAGATGTTATATCAATTTGCTGAAGAGAGAGGGATTCCAAAAGAGGAACTTGATAAATTATTCTTAAGTCCAACTAATCATGATGCACAAATTCCAAAAAACATAACTACAAGAATTGAATATTTATATGATTTAACTTGTATGATTTGGGCTGATGGAAAAGTTACAGAAGATGAATTAAATACTTTAAAAAAGTATTGTAAAAAGTTTGAATTCTTAGAAGAGAATATTGATGAAATAGCAGAATATTTTATTAATGCAGTTAAAGAAGGAGTGAAAAAAGATGAAATTATTAATCAACTAAACATGTAATTATGAAATCATTTAACCAACTTTTTAGTCTTAAAAAAGCAGAATCAATTGATAATAATTCTGTCTTTGAAAATAATGAAAACAGTGAAGACAAAGAAAGAATTAGAATAACCTATTATCAAAGTGGTTTTGCAGCTTCTGTAAAAGCAACTGGAAGACCAATAGTTTTTAAAGCTTGTTTAGAAAATCTTTACCATAGTTTTGAAGATCAGTGTAGAAAACAAAATGACGAACAGGAAAGGCTAAAACAACCTTATAGAGAAGAACAAGAAAAAGCTAAAATAGAATTAAAAAAATATGAAACAGGATTACTTATACATGAAAAAAAAGAAGAAGAAATAAATAAATCTATTGAAGAGTTAAAATTTGAAATTGTTGAAGTAAGAAAGAATCCAGAAAAGTATTTAGATGGGATAAAAGGGCTAACTGCTCAATTTTATATAGGTCTTGTCTTATTGCTACCAATCACTTTATATCTTTTAGTTTTTTATGTTTCAGCTTCTTATTCTTCTTTTTTTAAAGAGTTTACAGACGATAGTTTAACTGCTGCAATTTTTGATAAAGATGCATTTAATAATGCCTTTAATGATAGTTGGTTAGAAGGAATACTGGTTGTTACTATACCTTTTGTTTTTATGGGACTAGGTTATATAATACACATGATTCAGAAAGGGAAGGGGATAAAAAACACTATTCGATTGGTGTCTCTTTTTACACTTACTTTTTTATTTGATGGTTTATTAGCTTATATAATTGAAAAGAAAATATATGATTTTAATAAGACACCAGATTCACCACTTTATAATTTACAAATTGCACTTGGGGAAGCAGAGTTTTGGATGATCATATTTGCAGGTTTTGTAGTTTACGTAATTTGGGGATTAGTATTTGATTTTGTAATGAAAGAATTTGAAAAATTAGATGCAATAAAAGTTTTTATAAGATCTAAAAAAGAGGAGATTAAAAATCTTGAAAATCAGTTAACAAAAGTCATTGAGAAAATTAATGAACTAAAAAATAAGGTTATTGATGAGGCTGGAAAAATAAGTATTCTTCATTCAAAAATTGCAGGTTTTATTTTTCCGGTAAAGGAATATTTAAATTATCATAACCAATATAAAGAAGGATGGTTTCAAGCAATAGGAACTGAAATTGCTTTAGCTATAAATGAAAAAGAGCTCCTTTTGCATAACTGTGAAGCAACTGCAAATAAACATTTAGAGGAATTAAACTTGATTAATCCTGATTTTCAACATTTAGTTTATTCAAAAAATTAATTCTTATGAAAAGTATATTAAAACCAATTTTTATCATCATTACATTTTTATTTATAGCTTCTTGCAAAACTGATGATAAAAGTGAAAACACTATATCAATAGAAGGAAATGCTAAATTGACAAATGAAACAGAGAATAAAAATTACAATATTAGCATCTTAATAGATTTATCAGATAGAATAGATACTATTAAACATTCCAATCCAACAATGGAATATTATAACAGAGATTTAGGGTATATAAAATCAGTTTCTGAAGCATTTTCAAGTCATGTTAGAAATAAAAGAGTAAACATAATGAATGATAATATTCAAGTTTTCTTTAATCCTAATCCGTTGAATGCTGAAATAAATGAAATCTCAAAAAAATTAAAAATTCGGGTAAATAAAAATAATGTTTCTAAGGAATTTATAAATACTATTAATTCAATTTATGTATCAGAAACTTCAAAAATTTATTCATTAGCATTAAACGATAGTAAATACATTGGTTCTGATATTTGGAATTTTTTTCAGAATAATATTAATGATTACTGCATTGAAGGCAGTCATAGAAATATTCTTGTAATTCTTACAGATGGTTATATTTATTACAAGGATAGTAATTTCAAAGAAGATAATCAATCTACTTATTTAACGCCTGAATTAATTCGTACATATAGTTTAAACAATAAAAATTGGAAAGAAAGTATGGAAGCTAAAAAAATAGGATATCTAAAAGCTAATGATGATTTAAGTAATCTTGAAATTTTAGTTTTAGGAATCAATCCAAGTATTAAAAATCCTTATGAAGGAAAAGTAATTAAAGAGTTTTGGAGTAATTGGTTCAAAGAAATGAAAGTAAAACGATTTGAAATTAAAGAAACGGCTTTACCAAGTAATATGGATAAAGTGATTAAAGATTTTATTGAAAAGGTATAGAATATATGGGATTATTTGATTTTTTTAAAAAAAGAGAACTTTTAATAATAGAAGAATTAAAAGCTAAACTAGATAGATATAAGTCAATAATAGATATTGAAGAAGAAACTATTAATAAAAAGGAAGAATTAAAAAGTATTATAAATGAAAAAGAAAATGAATTAAATATAATCATAGACTCTAAGTCAAAAATAATTAGTGATTTAGATATTAAAGTTGAAACTTTAAATTCAGATTATAAAGAAGCGTTAGAAACATATAAAAAGTTAAGAAAAGAAGTAAATCTTTATGAATCAAAGTTAGACTTAATTGAGTTTGGTATTTATGAACCAGTTTATGACTTTGATAAGTCTGAGCAATATAGAATTGAGCAGCAAGGAATTATAGAAAAACAAAAAGAATTAGTAAGATTAGAAAAAGCTGCCAAATGCACAATAAATTGGACTATTGATGGTAGTGTTACTAAAGGTAAAGCAAATACTAAGAAGTTTATAAAACTTGTTTTGAGAGCTTTTAATGGAGAATGTAGCTCATTTATTGCAAAAGTCAAATGGAATAATGTCAATCAAATGAAAGAACGTATCATTAAGTCATATGAAGCAATTAATAAGTTAGGTGAAAATTCGGCTGTTTTTATAGAAAAAGAGTATCTAGATTTAAAAATTAAAGAATTAATACTTGAATATGAGTTTCAGGCTAAACGACAACAAGAAAAAGAAGAACTAAGAGCTATACAGGAAGAGCTAAGAGAAGAAGAGAAAGCAAGAAGAGAATTTGAACAGGCACAGAAAGAAGCAGAGAAAGACGAAATTAATTATAAAAAGGCGTTAGATAAAGCTAGGAAAGAGATAGGTTCTGCAATTGGAGATAAACATGATAAATTACTTGAACATATTGAGAAGTTAGAGAAAGAGCTTTTAGAAGCTCAAGAGAAAAAAGAGCGTGCACTTTCAATGGCTCAACAAACAAAGAGAGGACATGTATATATTATTTCAAATATTGGCTCCTTTGGTGAGAATGTATATAAAATTGGAATGACAAGAAGATTAGAGCCTCTAGACAGAGTTAAGGAATTGGGTGATGCATCAGTACCTTTTAAATTTGATGTTCATGCAATGATTTATTCTGATGAAGCTCCAACACTAGAAAATGAGCTTCATAAAACATTTGCAGACAGAAAAGTCAATATGCTCAATTATAGAAAAGAGTTTTTTAATGTATCACTTAATGAAATTGAACAAAAAATTAGTCAATTAGGATTTGATGCTGAGTTTATAAAGCTTCCTGAAGCTATGGAATATAGAGAGACGCTTTCTATAATACAAAAAATAAAAAATCAAGAACCAATTCAAACTGTTGAGGAACAGATTTTAAATGAGTTTCCTATTAGTTTGAAATAAGATAAATAGATATGAAATACTACAGAATAATAATTTGACATTATTAACTATGACAAAAAAACTACTCCTATTATTCCTTTTTCTTTTCCTTTCCTGCAAAGAAACCAATCAGGCACCACCAGAAAAAGAAGAAACAAGACAATTACAATCGTTTTATCAAGAAGCACCTACTATTACACCAGACGATATAGAGGAAATTGATAACGAAGAAAGGCGAACGTATCATATAGATAATCAATATAAATACAAATATCGAACAGGTAAACAAGATTATTATGAATATAATTATGATATCATAAGTAAAGATAGTTTAGGTAACGAAGTCAGAGGAAATGTAAATGTACGCGGGAAATATGGAGCAGGAAAAATAACAAATACAAACGGAGTAGAAAAAGATATCTACGTACAATGGATACGATATGGAGTATTAAAAGGAACTGATGAGGATAAAAAAGAATATGAATTTGTAGTAGAATAACTTTTCCTATCATTTAGTAAAAGAGTTTACCTGTTTTATTTATGAATTCAATCTTCTACTTTTGACAAGTATTATTTGGTATAAACAACAAAAATAGAGGTGAGATAATTTTAAAAAGCGTGAAAAATTAACCAATTTTTACTCCATTTTAAAATTAAATTGTATTTTCCGAAAAATCTAAAAACCATAATGAAGCCCCAATTTATTTTCTTAGCCCTACTATTTTGTCTGTGTACTTTTAGTCAAATTAAAATCTGCTCTTGGAACATAGAAAATTTAGGCACATCCAAATCAGCAGAAGACATAATTTATATGGCAAACACTTTAAAAGGATTTGATGTTGTAGCAGTGCAAGAAGTAGTAGTAAGCGAAAGTGGAGCAAAAACAGTCGCTTTATTAGTAGACGAACTAAATCGAAAAGGAGCACAATGGGATTATGTAATAAGCAATCCAACATCGGGTAGTGCTTATAAAGCCGAACGTTATGCATTCTTATGGAAACCAAGCAAAGTAAAAAAAATAGGAGAAGCTTTTCTGGAACCAACCTATGTAGAAGAAATAGAAAGAGAACCCTATTTGGCAACTTTTAAATTTGGTGAAAAAGAAATAACACTAGTTAATTTTCATGCTAAAACCAAAAAGCTACAACCCGAAACCGAAATAAAATATTTTAAGTTTCTACCAGCCTTGTATCCTAACAAAAATTTGGTGTTTATAGGTGATTTCAATTGTCCACAATCGCACACCGTTTTCTTTCCGTTGCGAAAAATGGGTTACCAACCTGTTTTTGTAAATCAAAAAACCTCACTTCGTCAAAAATGCATTAACGAAGAAGATTGTTTGGCTTCAGAATTTGATAATATATTTTATAATACTAAAACAGTTGAGGTTAAAGAATTTGGAATCATTCCCTTTTATAAAGATTTTAACGATTTACGTGAAGCTAGAAATATCTCAGATCATATTCCTATTTGGTTTGTGTGTTATTAAGAATTGAACAACGGTTTCTTTGTTATTCACTTTTATGGATTAACCTTTCTTTTAATTCCTCGATTTCCTCTTCTAATCTCTTATTCACTTTTTTAATAAGTTCCAAGTGTTCTAAAACAAATTCTGGAATATTAAAGTAATGAATAGTACCTGAATTATTTATAGAGTTATTTTTTTGTTTTTCCTTAATTAGGATTATCGTACTTTATATAAAAAACACACATAATTGTATATAATAATTGTAAAAAAAATGCAATACAAATAATCTCTTTTTTTAAAATATCCGAGTACTTCGCAAAGAAGAAAACAAACGGAAAACAAGAAATAACGGGTATTTGTTAACATTTATTATAGTTTTGATATAATAAATTATAAATTTTAACTCAATTCGCTAATTTTTTATTCAATAAACAAAATAATATATAAGTTTGTAAATGTACAAACTTATGATAAAAATAAAAGTGAAAAAATCTTTAGTTCTATTGTTTCTATTAATAATTCTATTCTCTTGCAAAAGCACTTATACCAAAATAGGAGATAAAGACGCTAATTATATACCCTATTATCTAAAAGTGTATGAAGCAGATAGTTTGTTTTTAGTTGAAAACTATCAAGAATCTTACAAAATATTAGATAGTGTCTTTAAAAGATATGAGCCAATTTCATTAGAAGGATATGTTTCAGAATATGGAGATTATTTGGCTTCAGCAGTAATGACTGGAAACACTAAAAACTTTAGAAAAAAAGTTATTTATGGATTTGAAAATTTTGGTTCTATAGATAATTCTAAAATAGATACTTATCGCTATACAGATACTATAATAAAAATAGCTAAAATAACTTCCGAAGAAATAGATTCTTTAGTTCAAAAGTATAATTCAAAATTAAATTTAAGCTTAAGAAATGAATTATTACAAATGATAAAAGAAGACCAATTTATTAGAAAAAATGGAGTAGAAAATGAAATAGTGGAAATAGAAAAGATGAAGATAGCTCATAGAAAAAAAATGGATGCTATTTTTTCTACTTACGGATACCCTTCATATGGATTATTAGGCATCAATAAAGGGTACGAATTTGAAGATGTCGTTGTTTTTCATATACTATTACTGCATCAAGACAATAATTATTTAGAAAAAATAATGCCCTTTTTATTGGAAAGTGTTAAACAAGGGAAAATGTTTCCAGAAGATTATGCTATAGTTTATGATAGATATACTTTAAATAAAGTAACAAATTCAGGAAACTATCAATTTTATACCCTGAGAAAATAGCTTCTTTACGAAAAGCAATAGGACTACCAGATATAAAGTATAAAGTATGGAAAAGAAAATACTGTAATAGTAGCAACAATTACTATTAGTTAAAAAATATTGTTATAACGATAGTCAAAAACTGCAATTGACTTTAAATGTTTGTAGTATTTATAATAAATACATTTATAATTATGAAATTAGAAAGTTTAAAAGGTGATAAATTTTCACCGTTCAAGGAAAATAAATTGCAAAATGCAATTAAAATAATTGGAGGTGCTGAGGAAGCAACAACATATCGTAATGATCGATATCATGGCACTGATACTATTGATGTAGAAACTTATGGAGTTAAAGATCCTAAGTTGCCTCATACTCATTTTGTAGATTCGAACCCAAGACCAGGAGCTGTTGATTATTGGAAGCATACTTTAATACCAAATTAAGTCTTTGTATAAGCTCTGTATTTATATTCTAAGAAGCACTTTTATATTAAAATGATTATTGTTTCTTAGAATTTTAAAATTTAAAAAAATAATGAAGAAATTTTATTTATTAATTTACCTTATTTCATTAACTCTTTACTCTCAAGAGAATAAAGATTATTCCAAATATCACGAATATATAAACAAAGGAGAAGCTTTCTTTTTTAAAGAAAACAATATAGATAGCTGTTTTTATTATTATGATAAAGCATTTCATGAGTTTGAATTTGTTTTTGTAAAAGACATAATAAATGTTGCTCAAATTGCTTATTTCTCCAAAAAAGAGTATAAAAAATATATCATAAAAGGGTTTGATTTTGGATTAAAATTAGATCATTTTAGGCATATTCGCCTTTTTGAACCCGATTTAAAAAAGCTTTTAAATGATAAAAATTTGATTCAGGAATACAAAAAAAGAAAAGAAAAATATTTAGAAAAATTAGATTTAGAGTATTTAAATACAATATATGATTTTGCTTTTCAAGACCAAGTAGATAAATGGAGTCCTGATAGTAAGGTATATGAAAAAAAGAGAGATAAGGCTTTTGAGAAAATTGAAAAATTAATACGAGAAAAAGGATTTCCAGGAGATAAATTATTAGGAATCCAAGACTCTACTGTTTTTAAAGATTCAAAGACTAATTATAAAGATGTCTATGAACGTACTAAAAAAAATAATTTGAATTATTTTAAAAGTGATGATAAATTGTTATCACAGAAAATGATTTATTTAGTAGTGATTCATAATTTTTGTGGTTACAAAAAAATGCAAGATATATGGTTAAAAGAGATAAAAAAAGGAAATATTCATCCTCGTGATGTAGCCCTTTTTCATGATAATATGTATCGTTCTTATGAATGTAGCAAACCAAAAATTCCTTTTATGAATAATATTTTTGCACCATATACTAAAGAACAAAAAAAAATGAACGAAAAAATTAATGAGTTAAGGGCTAAATTCTATATAACTACCTTAGAAAACGATGCTTTAAAGAAAGAATATGAAGAAAAATATGGCTTTAAATTATTTTGGGGTTTTTGGAATTGTAGATAAAATAAATATTTACTATTAGAATAGTGTCAAACAATATAAATTAAAAAGTTTGAATTCAGTTAAAACTACTAAAAAAATAGTTATTCAATCTGATGTTGACGACAGGAGTACAGATGATGTAATACAGTGGATTAATTATTTAAGCCCTAATTGTCTGGTTGAAACACTTTTTGGAGCTTGTTTGATTAAAGACTTAAAAATTGAATTTTCAAATGAGAATATAGTATATAAAATTAACGATGTGTCTTTTACTAATAAAGATAGTTATTGGTATAGAAGAGGAATGTTTAAACTTTTTCAAGATGATTCATTTTTTAAAAAAAGTATTTATGAGAATAGTTTGTTTCCTGTTATTAGTTATCTAGATGTAAAAAAAAGTCAAAATCAAATAAATAGATTTTTTGATAATAAGGTTGGTAAATTAGAACAATTAGAAGTTTGTAAAAAAGTGGGGTTAAAGTTTCCAGAAACTTTGGTGACGACTAGCTATTTTGATTTAGAAAAGTTTGTTAAAAAGCATCATAAAATAATAACAAAACCTATTCAAAATCCTTTTTCTAAGCATGAATTTGAAGATTATGATGTGCATTTTTTTACATCAACACAATTAATCACTTCAGAAGATTTGAATAATAACTTTCCAGAAAAATTTCAACCATCACTCTTTCAAAAGTACACTGCTAAAAAGTTTGAAATTAGGAGTTTTTATCTTAATGAAGTTTTTTATTCAATGGCTATTTTTAGTCAGCAAAATGAAAAAACCAAAATCGATTATAGAAATTACGATTATGAAAAACCTAATAGAGTAATACCTTTTTCTATACCTAAAGATATAGAAGAAAAATTAATTAAGATGATGAAGAGTTTAGACCTTACTTCTGGTTCTTTTGATTTGATTTATACTTTAGATAATGAATATGTCTTTTTAGAGGTTAATCCTATAGGACAGTTTCAATGGCTAAGTAGAAATTGCAACTATAATATTGAAAAAATAATTGCCAAAACATTAATAAATGAATGATAAAGAGAAGTTAAAGGAGGAAATAAGAGTTAGTTTAAAAAATGACGCTAATAAATTCCCATTTATTGCTCAGTTTTGGGAAATTGAGATATATGGTAAAAATAATATAGAGACTAATCCTATAAATTTTGGACATTATAAAACAAAGACTCATACTTCAACTTATTTCTATAAAGCAATATCTAAAATAATCGATTTTTCAAAACTAGATGAATAAAAAATATTATAAATTATTTACTAATTGTATTATAGTAAAAGGAAAAAATAGAGCTACAATTGTTGATTTACAACGAAATAATTTTAATTTCATCCCTTTAAGTTTATGTAGTTTATTTGATGAAGATAATTTAATTGATTTTGAAAGTATTAAAACTCAATTAGACAAAGAAAGCATCCCAATACTTAATGAGTATATCGAATTTCTTGAAGAGAAAGAGTATATATTTGAATGTACTAAAGAAGAATCTAAACTTTTCCCACCTTTATCAATAAATTATGAGTATCCCTCAATTATTTCAAATGTGATTATTGATTATGATAAAAATTCAAATCATGATTTTCAAAAAATATTGAATGAATTTCTTGTGCCTGTAAATTGTAGACATATTCAGGTTCGTTGTTATGATATGTTTGATTTAGATTTTATTGATTCAGTTGTAAAAATAATTAACGATTCGTTTATTAAATCCGTTGAATTTATTATAAAATATGATACTGAAATTTCTATTGAAGATCTAAAAGAGTGGGTTTCTGAAAATAAAAAGATTAAAAGTGTAGCGCTCCATTCTTTTAATAAAAATAAAATTATTCAAGAACAAGATTATGGATTTGGTACAATTGTGGGTATTAAACAAGAAATAAATAATAATATACATTGTGGTGTAATTCATCATAATTACTTTAATACTTCAATAGAATCTTTTACAGAATCCCAACATCACAACTCCTGCCTAAACAAAAAAATAGCCATAGATAAAGACGGTAACATAAAAAATTGTCCAGCAATTTCTCAAAGCTTTGGTAACATAAAAAACACCACACTAGAAGAAGCATTGCAACACAAAGACTTTAAAAAATATTGGAACATTACCAAAGACCAAATAGACATTTGCAAAGATTGTGAATTTCGTCATATCTGCACCGATTGCCGTGCTTATATAGAAGATCCCGAAAACCAATATTCCAAACCCCTAAAATGTGGCTATGATCCATATACTAATCAGTGGGAAGAATGGAGTACTAATCCATTAAAACAAAAAGCAATTCAATATTATGGAATGCAAGAACTAATCAGTAAAACAGACTAAAAAGATAAATATCTCTTTCGTTAAAAATAGTCTTAACCTATTGAAAAATTATTAAAAATGGCAATCGTAGTACTTTTTGTGCAGTAAAACGAGAATCATTTTTAATAAAATTTCCCTTGTCTTTGATACAATTTTCTATCGAAAACATTGATAAAAACACTTCATCAAAAATTAATTATACCTAGCGGTAGTCTTAATGTGTTGCATGTGTTTAATGTGTTAATTTTGTAGTAATAATGTGTTTAAAAATGTTAAAAATGTAATAAAAAACAAACAAAATAAAAATAATGTTTCTTTTTTCTCGTTAATATTTTTAATTATTAAAAAGTAAAAATTATGGCATCAACCTCAGAAGTAGGGCACGCAAGAAACATTGCAAACCTCAATTTATTAAACACAAACATTGAAGCATTAGGAACACTCTATAACCCTAGCAATCCTAAACTACACTTATCAAACCTTCAAGCCATTTACACAAATGCATTTGAAAAACAAGAAAATGTAAACAAATTAGTAGCCCCATATTCCACTGCTGTAAACGAAAGAGAAGCACTCTTTAAGCCTCTAAGTACACAACTTACAAGGCTAAGGAAAGCCTACAAAGCAACAGAAGGAGTAACAGACGCAGACCTAGAAAATTTCATGACAGCAGTTCGCAAACTAAAAGGAGTAAAAAAAAACCTACTAAAAAAAACAACAATCCAGAAGAAGAACAAATCAGTCACTCCACTTCACAAATGAGTTACGACCAGCGAACCAATAATTTAGATGCATTAATTTCCATATTAGAAAATACCCCAAATTATACTCCAAATGAAACAGAGTATCAAATAGCAACCTATAAAACCAAAAAAACAGAAATGCTCCAGAAAACACAAGCCGTTGCCGATGCATTCATACCATTAAACAGTGCAAGAGGAGAAAGAAACCAAATAGTATATGACGATTTAGATAATCTAGTAGATATAGCCAATAAAGCAAAAGACTATATTGCTACTATATTAAACACAAAGTCTGTTCAATACAAAGCCATTGCAAAAATAAAATTTAAAAAGAGATAAATAAATAAAGCTTTGTCTAAAACAAACAAGGCATTGGCGCAACCAAACAAGGCATTGGCATAATCGAACAAAGCATTGGCGCAATCGAACAAGGCATTGGCATAATCGAACAAAGCATTGGCGCAATCGAACAAGGCATTGGAACAATCGAACAAAGCATTGGCGCAACCGAACAAAGCATTGGCGCAACCAAATAAAGCATTGGCACAATCGAACAAAGCATTGGCGCAACCAAACAAAGCATTGGCGCAATAAAAACAAATAGTTTTAAAAACAAAACCTCAAGAATAAAGCTTGAGGTTTTTTAATGTCATTTTAAACAGCCCTAAAAACACTTAAAATATAGTTTAAAAATATAGCACTTAAATAAAGTCCAATACCATAAATAGAATGTGTTAAAAGACTTTTAAATCGAGCCATATTAGGATCAGGCAAATTGGATGCAGCAATACCAATTCCTAAACAGGGTTGCATAATAAAAAAAGGAGCAACGATTGTTACTATACCAATTAATAAAGCAGGAAAAAAAGTAGGATTTTCCAGCCATGTATTACCATAAATGCTAACTAAAAGTACAGCAAAAGTAATTCCTATTAAATAATGCGCAAGCCAACCAATAATAAGCTCATTCGCTATAGGTTGAGCATTTGCAATACTTTCATGAAAAAATTTACCTTTTGGAAAATGACCTATCCATCTCCCTACAAATTGATAATTCAACGATTTAATATTAAAAATAATTTTAAGTAAAAAAGCCCAAATATCCATAGTAAATGTTGCACCTATCCCAATTAATATTGTTTTTACAAATGTTTCCATAATTTTGTTGAGTATTATTAATCTTTAATTAAAGGCAAAGATAAAGATATTTTATTTATTGCAACAAAATCGCATTAATAGATTATGAAAAGAAGAAACACAAAATCAAAACAAGATGTTTTGGATATTTTAAAAGATTCAGGTTCAGCGTTAAATCATGAAATGATTCAATCCGAACTCTCAACAAAAACAGACAGAGCTACTATATATCGTATTTTAAATCAATTTTGTAATGATGGAATAGTACATAAAATTGTAGCAGATGATGGAAAACAATATTTTGCACTCTGTTTAGATTGCTCAGAAAAACAGCACAAACACAATCATTTACACTTTAGATGTTTAGAATGCGGAAAAGTAGAATGTTTGAAGAAAGAAATTACAATTTCGTTACCAAAAAATTACACATTAGAAAATTTCAATGGATTAATATCAGGAAAATGCAATAAGTGTAGTAAAATATAGATTCTTACATTATTGACTAATATTAATTAAATTTCATTAAAAATGGCTTTTAATACAGGTCACTTCGAGCGAAGCGTATAGATAAATTTTGTTCTACTTTACTGCACAAAAAACACTACCATTGACGTTTTAAATAACTTCACCCAACAAGTTATAATTAAACACAATTTTGAATAAAAAAGAAATGCAGAACTCTTTAAAAAGAAAAAAGGATTAATCTAAAGTCTTTTGTGTATAAAGTTTTAGATTTTAAACTATTGTTTTTAAATTGCAAGAATAATAACGTAACTATGGAAAATAAATTACAAAGCGTAAAAGCAAATTTCGGGACTTTACCCGTTTTTTTAACAGCCATTTCAACCATTTTAGGAGCAGTTATGTTTCTGCGTTTTGGATATGCAGTTGGAGAAGTAGGCTTTTTAGGTACATTATTAATTATTATCATAGGACATTTAGTTACAATTCCTACTGCAATGGCATTGGCAGAAATTGCAACAAACCAAAAAGTAGAAGGAGGAGGAGAATATTTTATTATTTCTCGATCATTCGGACTCAATATAGGGTCTTCCATAGGACTCGCATTATATTTATCACAAGCTATTAGTGTTGCCTTTTATATAATTGCTTTTGCAGAATCATTTGAAGCAATAAAACCATGGATTGCAAACGAATTTGGATATGAAATTTATGATAATAGACTATTTAGTATTCCAGCCTTATTATTATTAATTTGGTTAATGACTACAAAAGGAGCCGATTTAGGAATGAAAGCACTCTATGTCGTAGTTGCCATTTTATTCATATCACTTGTAATGTTTTTTCTAGGCTCTACAGATTTTTCAAACACTTATGACAGTTCACTTTTATTTAAAAACATTGACTCTGAAAAAGGATTTTTCTTTGTTTTCGCCATTATATTTCCTGCCTTTACAGGAATGACAGCAGGAGTTGGATTATCAGGAGATTTAAAAGATCCTAAAAAATCAATTCCTATGGGAACACTAGCAGCTACAATAATTGGAATGATAATTTATGTTTTTATAGCATTAAAATTAGTTTATTCAGCATCAACTACAGATTTAATTACAGATCAGCTTATCATGAGCAAAATAGCACTATGGGGACCTATTATTCCATTAGGGCTTGCAGCAGCTACTATTTCTTCAGCGTTAGGATCATTTATGGTTGCACCTAGAACATTACAAGCAATTGGAGCAGATAACGTTATTCCTAATAAAAAAGTTAACGATTTTGTTTCAAAAGGAACAGACAAAAATAATGAACCTAGAAACGCAACGATTATTACAAGTGTAATTGCACTTACTTTTGTTTTAATGGGCGATGTAAATGCTGTTGCTGAGGTAATTTCCATGTTCTTTATGGTAACCTATGGCTCTTTGTGTTTAATATCATTTATGCAACACTTCGCAGCAGACCCATCTTATAGACCTTCATTTAAATCAAAATGGTACTTATCACTATTAGGAGCTGTTTTATGTGTTTATTTAATGTTTAAAATTAATGCCGTTTATGCAGTAGCCTCTATTTTACTAATGGTCGGAATCTACTTTTATATCACTTTTAATAATGAAAATAAAAAAGGAATGGCCAATATTTTTCAAGGCGTTATTCATCAATTTAATAGAAATCTTCAAGTATTTTTACAAAAAAGCGAAAAAGAAATTTCAGATGACTATTGGAGACCAGGTGTTATTTGTTTAAATAAAGATAGCTTTGAGCGTCTAGCAGCATTTGATATGATGAAATGGATTTCAAACCGATATGGTTTTGGAACCTACATCCATTTTGAACAAGGCTATTTTTCTAAAGTAACAAAACAAATTGCAGATCAAAAATTAAATAAACTAATAGAAATGGCTAATAATACAAAATCAAATGTGTTTTTAGAAACAATTATTAGCCCATCAAATACAAATGCAATTGTACAAGCTATTCAACAACCAGGAATATCAGGACATGACAATAATATGATGCTGTTTGAATTTAAAAAAGGCACAACAGAATGGCTAACAGATGTTATTGATAACTATAACTTAATCGCTTCAGCAAATTACGACTTATGTATTTTAGGAAGTTCAGACCGAAATTTTGGATATCGAAACGAAATACACGTATGGATTAAAAAAGAAGACTATGAAAATGCCAATTTAATGATTCTACTTTCTTACATCATCTTAGGTCATCCCGATTGGAAAAAAGCAGAAATAAAAATTTTCGCAGCAGTAGACAAATCAAATTTAGATAAAGAAAAAGAAAGTCTAATTCAACTTACAACAACAGGACGTTTACCTATATCACCTAATAATATCATCGTACTACCAATTGATGAAAATGTAGATAAGGTGGAATTGATAAATGAAACATCAAAATTAGCCGATTTAACCATTTTAGGGTTTCATGAAAGCAGCATTAAAACAAAAAACATTGATCAATTTAACAAATACAATGGAATAGGAAATGTACTTTTTGTAAATACATTAAAAAACAAAATGATAAAATAATTTTAATACAACAATTGAGTTTTTGATAATTCATTTTTGCTTGAATATTTATAGTGGAAAACTATAGAATAGGTATATAGATAATTTGTATCAACTTTTTATTGATCTTTAATTCTAACAAAGAATCTTTTATATAGTTCCACTATTAATTTTATTTCATATTATTTATCATAATTTGTAATTATTCTCAATTTCTTTAATAACAATTGATTTTATTATTGTGTAAGTATAATCTTTTGCCTCTGCGTAAGAAATCTTATATTTACGTTGAACTTTCCTTAGATTATCAGGGAATCTTAGAAGTAGGAGATCATAATATTTATTCAACTCTTTTTTATTTGGCATTCGATACTCTATTATGCATTGAAATCGTCTGATTACAGCTTTATCAATTATCTCCAATTGATTTGTTGCCGCAATAAGCACAGATTTCTCTGGAAAATAATCAATTAACTGAATTAAAGTATTTACAAGTCTCCTCATTTCACCAACATCCTTGTCATCCTTACCACGCATTTTTCCGATTTGATCAAACTCATCTAGAAAAAGAACGGCATTCTCATATTTAACCTTATCAAAAACCTTTCTTAAATTTTGAGATGTCTCACCAATTCTTGATGATATGATATTACTCAAATCAAGTATATATAGATTTTTACCTAAAGCTTTTGCAATAGCCTTTGCTGTGGTTGTTTTTCCACAACCCGAACTACCGTGTAATAGAATTTTATTGTTGATTGGCAAATCAAAGGACATTAGCTGCTCCGCATATTTATATTCTTTTAAGAGTTGATTGATAGACTCGCGATTTTGTACATCCATAAGTACATTATCCCAATCCATTTGTTTCTTATCAGTTATGATTAAGTCATATACATTCATATATAATTGAATTTTATTAAGTATAAGTAAAATATGCTTTTAAAATAATAACACTAATAATTATACCCAAAGTGTTGGCAATATCCTTTACACAGAGTCTTGGTTTGCTTTAAAATATTTTAATTTTTTGTTTTTTCTCAAAAAAGAATCTACATAATAAATTGAGATTAAAGACTTTTTAAATGATATTGTATTTTTTGATTTGTAATTAATATATATCTTGGTTGCTTGAGCTAAAAAAGTTTCCTTCTACATTACTTTTGAGTGTAAAAGGAAATCTTTCTTATTTAAAAACTTAACATTTAGTAAGATTTTAAAAAAATTATTCAATATTTTTTAAAATCATCTTTAGCTCTTCGGTTTCAGAATCACTTAATGGTTTCAAAGGACTTCGTAGATAACCTGCATATTTACCCTGAATTTCTAGACCTGCTTTTATAACCCTTGGTAATCCTTTATTAACCATAAATTTTAAAAGATTCACTTGCTTATAGAATATTTTTTGTGCCTCCTCTAAATCATTATTTTCTATGGCATTGTATAAATCAACATTTAGTTTAGGAATTAGATTTGGAGCTGTAGTACACCATCCAGTTGCACCTGCTGCAAAAGCTGCCAAAGCTAATGGGTTAGAGCCATTATAAAAGGAAACTTCATCCCCTAATTCTTTCTTTAAATAATGCATTCTTTGTACATCACCAGTACTTTCTTTAATCATTGTAACGTTAGGAATTTTGAGTAGTTTTTTAAGCAGAGTTGGGGACATATCAACACCACCAGTTGCAGGATTATTGTATGCCATAATCGGTATTGAAATTTTACTAGCAACTGCATCATAATGTTGGATAATTTCCTCATCGGTTAATTTCCAGTAACTCATTGGTATAATCATTACAGCAGCAGCACCAGCTTTTTCTGCGAATATTGCATGTTCAATAGTTTTTGCTGTAGTTAAATTTGAAACTCCAACAAGAACTGGTATACGACCATCAACTTGTTTAATTGTTGCCTCTGTAATCTCTTCTTTTTCTGCATCAGATAAATATGGCATAACTCCAGCGCTTCCTAAAGGAGCAACCCCATGTGCTTCAGTGACAATCAATTTTTCAAGTAAAACTTTATACAAATTAATATCTACTTTATCATTTTCATCAAATGGTGTGATTGGATAGGCTATAACGCCTTTAAACGGAACGTTCTTCATTTTATTTTTTTTAAATATCTCTACCTTCTTCTTCTCTTAAAGCCACACCTAAATTTTGAAGTTGAGGTGCATTTTCACAAGCTAAATATTTTGCATTTTCTGAATCACTCAAATTTTTATGTCTGTGCCACGCCCAACTAGGTATGTAAACCGCATCACCAGCTTTCCATTCCACTTTAGTATCTTCAATTTCTGTATATCCATGACCTTCAATTACATATAGCATTGTTTCGTAAGTATGTCTATGACGATTAGTTAATTGATTAGGTAATAAACCCCCAACAGTCATACTTACATTTTTACTTGGAAGATCAATAAAAAACACAGGATGTTTACGCTCTGCTGAAAATTGATCGTGTTCACCTGCTTGTTCTACATTTTTGTGAATAAGCTTATTAGGCATAACAAATGTTGGTCTTGCAAAAGTTTTGTGAAAATCTTTTGAGCTAAATTGGCTTTCTTTAGTTTCCATTTTTATAAATTTTAATTATTGCATTATTGCTCTACAAATTTATTATATATTTGGAGGGTATAAATAGTACAGTTTTAACTTAAATAGATAGTCCAGATGTTGCGTCCTTGGGAATTAAAAATTTCATTAAATAGTAATTCAGAAAAATCAATTTATCTGCAAATAGCAGATGAAATAATTGAAGCAATTAAGACAGGAAAGCTTGTTAGTGGATCTGCATTGCCAGGAACAAGAAAGTTAGCAAATCTATTAAATGTAAACAGAAATACCGTCATCGAAGCTATTGATGTACTCATTGCAGAAGGTTGGTTAATTTCAGTTGAAAGAAAAGGCACATTTGTGTCTGATATTTTACCTAAAAAAGCATATATAAAAACGAGTACTAAAGAGACAAATAAAATATATGAAATTAGTAATCCCATTTTAAATTTTGATGATGGATTGCCAGATAGTAGACTTGCACCAATGAAAGAACTAGCTAGAGCGTATCGAGAGATTTTTAATAGAAAATCTCGCTGGCAAATTATGGGGTATAGTAATGAATTTGGTGATATTGAGTTTAGAAAAGCAATTGTTCATATGCTTAACTTTAAGAGAGGGATGAACATTACAACTGACGAAATCTGTATTACTCGTGGAAGTCAGATGGCTATGTATTTAGCCTCTTATGCTATTTTTAATTCTGGAGATTTTGTAATTATAGAAAATCCAGGTTATAAACCTGCTTGGGAAACTTTTAAAAATGCAGGAGCTAAATTACTTCCTGTTAATGTAGATAGTGATGGATTGATAATTGAAGAGGTAATAGCTCTTTTAGAGAGTGGGAAACGGATAAAAGCAATATATGTAACACCCCATCATCAATTCCCAACTACAGTAACCATGAGTTTAAAAAGAAGAGTACAACTAATCGAATTATCAAATCAATATAATTTTATAATTATTGAAGACGATTATGATAATGAATTTCACTTTGGACAAAGACCTATTCTTCCAATATCAAGTTTTGATACAGCAAAAAATTACATTTATATAGGAACTTTAAGTAAAATAGTGGCACCAGCTTTAAGAATAGGGTATTTAATAAGTAATTCAGAAATTGTTAAAAAAGTAGGTAAGCACAGAAAAATGATAGATGTACAAGGCGATAATATTATGGAAGAAGCAATCTTACAATTAATTAATGATGGAGAAATAAAGCGTCACCTTAAAAGAACTACTATCATTTATAAAGCAAAACGTGATTATTTTGAGAGTGTTTGTGAAATGTATCTAAAAGGAAAAGCAATTTATAATAAACCTGAAGGAGGATTGGCATTTTGGATTGTACCAAATAAAGAAGTTGATGTGATTTTTGTTGCAGATCAACTGTTAAAAAAAGGGATTAAAATATTAACACCTGAAAATTTTAGCTTTGATAAACCAGTTTCTGGTTTTAGACTGGGTTACGCTTCACTAACAGAAGATCAAATTAAACAAGGAATTTTAGCAATTTCAGCGTATCTATAGTGTTTTAAATTATTCGAAGTCTAAACAATCAATTCTTATATCTTCTATTTTTAAATTTTGATTTAATAAACTACAAAAAGATTGATTACTTTTTTTAGAATAGAATTTACATTTTAGACAAGTTCTTTGAACACTAATTATTTCTAATTCATTTAGCTGTTTAATCATATTTGTTATACTTTCCCACAAAATCAATTTTTTATTTAAAGCAGAATTTTTAATTATCTTGGTCAAAGGATCTATAAAGTTTTCAGTTTCTAGAACAATCATTTTTCCAGTAGGTGTTAAATTAATCGTGTAACTACGAGAATCATTTTTGTCAAAAGTTTTTGTTATATAAAGTTTTTTTTCAAGTAATTTAATGGTATCGCTAATTGTTGGTTTTGACAAATTAAATTCTTTAGCTAAATAACTAATAGTAGATTTATCTTTATCATGATATTCAATGAAAATAAGTAGTTGAATTTGAATTGGACTTAATTGGTATTCCTTTGACTTTTCTAATAACAAGGTTTTAAAAACTTGAGAAACACGGACTAATCCTGCAACAATTTTACTGTCAAGATTTGAATTTTGATTGTCTAAATTAAAAATACTTTCCATAGCCTTATAAATAGTAAACCGAAAGTAAATTTCTCACTTTCGGTTTACAAAGTTAGTAATCTTAACTGAAAATTAATCTAATAGCAATTTTCCATTTCAATAATCGCATACCTATTAATTAAAATTTGTTTTTTAATATCATTAGGACTTACCATGTTCTAAAATTATATTTACATCCTTTTGATTTACATCTATAAAATATCAAAATGCATTACTTTACCATCTTTATGAGTTACATATGCATCCCAAACTGCTACTTTCATTTTCTTTAATTAAATAGACAATAAATCTTTTTGTAATCCATAATATTTAAGAATCATGCCTTATATCAAAATTCGTCTTTTCCATGTAGTATTTCTCAAAAAAAAATAGAATAATTGAGGATGTAGAACCTACAGATCCATACCAAACATCTAAAATTTAATCTGTCTGATCTTTTAATCTATTATGACTCATTTTAAATACTTAACATTCTCATTTATAAGAAGTATTGATTGCTATAATAGTCTCCAACTCTTCAAGTATGAAAGGAAATTTTAAAACATTTCAAGTTCCATAAGTGCAAACAGATGGTTTCTCAATTTGAGCTTGTGTACTTACAAGTGAAAATATTGCTATTATAAATAATAAGATTTAACCTATTACATCTGCCATGGATGCTCCAAAATTAATATGTAATACATTTCCTTTTGGAGTTACTAAAGCAGGTACCGATTTTACACCAATATTCTGTGCTTCCTCTATTCTTTCCTTATCGTTTCCTAGATGTACAATTTCAACATTGTCTCTTCCAATTAGGTCAATGACATCATGTTCAGCACTTATACAAACCGGACAACCTGCATGATAAAAAATTGATTTACTCATAATTTAATTTATTTTGATTATTAGCATTATTGCTGATACAAATATAGTTAGGAAAGCTAACTATATTAGGGTCCAGTTTTATTAAAAAAAGAGAAAAACTGGTTTACCGTATTGTTAGAATTTTATCTTCAGTTAAATATACTCGTTCAGCTTCTTCAACTTTTGATTTATAATTTGCAAAAGGGTTTTTATCAAGCTTATTATTGCATGGTATCATCAATAAGTGTAAAATTAAAGAGAACTCAAACCTAATTATAACTTCAATTTAAATCAAATTCCATATTTTAGCATTTTATATAACTTCTTTAAAAAAAATAAATGAGAAAGATACTTCTTTTAATAGCATTAGCATTTTATGCTATTTCATGTCAAAATTCAAATACATTTGAGACTATAAATGTAAAAGATTATTCAGTTGATATTCCTACAAATCTTTCAAAAACAGAAAACTTAAATAAAGAAGCATCTTTGCAATATCAAAACCTTTTAAAAGAACTATATATTATCGTAATTGATGAAAGCAAAAAGCAAGTTGAAAGAGCCATAAAAGACAACGGATTAGATCAAATGTATTCGAATGACTTTAAAGGTTATGTTGAATTAATGTCTACAAATTTTAATAATTTAATTGGAGTTAAGAATAAAACACAAAAAGACACACTAATTAACTCTTTAGAAACAAAAATTGTAAAATTCGAAGCAAAATTAGAAGAGTATGATATCTTTTATGAAATTGCATATGTAAACGGAATAGAAAATTACTATCAAATAATGACATGGACATTACTTAGTAAAAAAGAAGATCATGAAGAAGCCATGGATAAAATGATTTATTCTTTTAAAATAAATAACAGTAAAAAGTATATAAAATCCGCTAAAAAAGGATAAAATAAGATCACAGGACATAAAAAAAACAGCTATTAGCTGTTTTTTTTATGTCAATATAATCCAGTTTACACATAACGGACTGCTTGTTTTAAAATAGATTAAACTTAGATGTAAACTATTTAGAGTCTAACCTAACAATCAATGTATCAATGTCAAGATGAATGTTTTTTTAAAATCATCAACTAAAAGAGTAGTTTTTACGTATATTAAGTTGTTGTACATATACATAGTGTTAATCTTTTGATAAAAAAAGACAATTGTAAGCTAAATAACAATCCAAAGAACACAGTTGAATTAAATTTGTTTAATACAAAATGTGTAAATTTTAAATCTAAAAGCTTAAAAATGAAAACAGTAAAAAAAATAGGAATATCGTTTATTGTTGCATTTAGCATAATAGGCTGTGCACAAAATTCAGATAAAAAGAAAAGGGTAGTAAATAATACTCCCATAGCAACTTATACAACAAAAGTAGATACAAATTGGACAGAAAAAATAATTAAAACAGATGCCCAATGGAAAGAAATTTTAACACCAGATCAGTATTATATTACTCGCGAACAAGGAACAGAACGCCCTTTTACACATGAGTTTAATGATATAAAGGAAAAAGGTGTTTTCCTTTGCGTGTCTTGTAATAATCCACTTTTCAGCAAAGAAACAAAATTTAATTCAGGAACAGGTTGGCCTAGCTTTTATGCACCATATTCAAAAAAGAGTATAGCAATTAGCAAAGATGATTCAGCAGGAATGACAAGAGATGAAGTAAGCTGTGCCAGATGTGATGCTCATTTAGGACACGTTTTTAATGATGGTCCAAAACCCACAGGTCTAAGATATTGTATGAACGGAATAGCCTTAAAGTTTGTTCCAGAGCAAAAAGTAGAAAAAGTAGTTTTTGCACAAGGATGCTTTTGGTGTACCGAACATATTTTTGAAGCAATTAAAGGCGTAAAAAATGTAATATCAGGCTATAGTGGAGGAGAAGAAACAAATCCAACTTATGAAGAAGTAGGAAGCGGAAGTACGTCTCATGCAGAATCTATAGAAGTAACTTATGACCCTTCTGTAGTTTCGTATGAACAATTATTAAAGGTATACTTTAATTCGGGAGATATTACACAAATTAACGGACAAGGAAATGATATAGGAAAACAATATCGTTCTATAATTTTCTATAACAATCAAGAACAAAAAAGATTGGCACAAGAATATATAGCAAAATTAAACCAATCAGGGAAATATACTAAAAAAATAGCAGTAGAAGTAGTACCATTTAAAAAGTTCTATCCTGCAGAAAAATACCATCAAGATTACGTAAAACATAACCCAGAACAAGGATACGTAAGAGGAGTTTCTATCCCAAGATATAAAAAAGCAATAACCCATTTTCCTGAGTTATTGAAATAAAAATATTTAAGATAAATTGCAATAGCACCATAATCGTATAAATTTAATCCCAATTCCATTTGCAGTTCTTTGCCGTTATATTTATATTGAAAAAGGCGAACCGTTTTAATTACTCACCTGTCTTAATATTTGAATTATCGTGGAGGAGGTCCTGGTTGCAAATAACAGTCTCCTTTAAAAATAAATAACATCCTAAAAGGTTTGTCTTCTGTTTTTTCTGTGATTTTTTTTTAAATGACTTTTAATAAATTAATACTATTTTTCCATTCCGCTACATTCATTTTTCCAGACTTACTAGATTCTATTGAAAACTCAGTAAATATTTCATCTCCATTTAAATTAATGATATTTAAATATTTATCTAAATTTGCTTGTTTTTCAATTATATTATTAATTAATATGGAATCTTTGGTTTTATAACAAATTGATAATTGATTAATATCTGGAGTCCTTTGTTTATCCCTTAATAATTTAAAATCATAATCAACACCATTCTTTAGACTATCACTAATGATTATTTTGTAATAATATGGTTCACTCTTTAGAATTTTATTATTTAATAAATTAACTGATTCTATATTTTCTTTTAAATTCGAGCTATAGAAAATAGTTTCAAAAAGTGAGACACAATCTTCATTATTAAAATCTGTATTCCTCTTACAATTGACAAAAAAGGATAAAATCAAAATTAAAAATATTTTTTTCATTTGTTTTTCATTAAATTTAATTTGTTATAACCTTATACATTTTGTCTGGATTGTAGTTAATCTTCTGATTAGGGAAAGCTTTATTCCAGTTTTTCATATTCAACTGTGGCATATAGATATTAACAGCAGCCGAAGGATTAAATGATCTAATTTGTTTTGCTATATACACATCATTTCTTGATGGTCTAAAGGCATGTTGATTATTTTCTCCATGTGAATGAATATGAGTTGTAAGGTTTTTAAAATCAAATCCTTTAACTTTTTCTAGCATTGCTCCAACAGTATTACTTCTCATTGTTCCTATAACCCATTCGTTTTTTTTATTTCCTAATAAACCGAATTCTACAGGCGAATTATCTGATAAAAACTTAAACACATTCATTACATCTTTAGAATTATTAGTTTTGGCATAATAAACAGGTTCTTGGTTGTGCTTTGCACTACCATCGTCCTGTGTTAATTCAGAAGCATTGCTTAAACTTGGTAGTATTTTTTTATCATTAACTGAATAGCTTTAACTTTTGTGTTTTTTGTACCATCATCATTTAAAGCAAATAACCTATCTGGTTTATTATCCGTTGGCCCTATCTGTTTCACCTCTCCAGTTTTTTTAATTACTCCATAATCTGTCTCTGGAGCCATTCCGTCAGGATCAGTAAATCGCATTGGATTATTAAAAGCATAATTATATGGAGAGTGTCTACGCATTTGTTCCGAAAGTGGATCAACATTCATCTGCCTAAAGCTGGGTCATAATTACGAGCTTGATAATCGTATAGATTTAAACCTAATTCATCTTGAAACTCTTTCCCATTATATTTATAAAACTAATTATCTTTTTTTAAATCAATATTTGACTTTTTTATTATATCAAATACTAAATTATTAAACCTAACCTGTTTATCACTAGAATCATTAATTCTTTTTATATTAACTACTTTTTCTTTATATACTAAATGATAATTAACAAAGCCCCCATCAATAAAACCAATCCCTTTTTTCGACTTATAATCTTCTTTTTCAAAAGATTCAATTATTCCTAACAATTCGTCAACTTCTTGTTTTGTTAAATTTATTCTTTTTAAATCTTCATCTAATTTTTCTTCAGTTTTATAAATAGAACCATTATTTTCTGCATATTCATCAGGAGTTTTTAATAAACTATTTTGATTGTTATATATCTTTAATAAATAAAGTTCAGAACTATTAAAGTCTAAAGTAATCATACTGGTATAATTGTTTTTAGATTCATGATACTCTATTAATACTTTATTTAAAAAATTATTGTCTTCATTTTTACATGATATTAAAATAAAAAACATAATTATTAATAAATTCTTTTTCATTTCATTTATCTTTTTAAATCATTTCCAGAGTTAACATTTCTTGGATTCTTTTTCTGTGTCCAAGGTGAATATTCAAACATATATGGTTGTTTTACATTTGGTCTAAATATGTAGAATTTAGGCATATTTTCTGTAGTATAAGGAATATTATGATTCATTGTCCTATCATTAATTATGCCTGATGCATGACCTTGATCTCCAATCATACCTGAAGCTCTATCGTCTGTTTCAGTGTAATTTTTATTTGGGTGTGTATGATAGTCACTTATTAATGTTTCAGAGGTCAAACCATTCGCCGTAGCAGCTGTAACACTACCCACAGTGTTTGGACTATGATTATTTGCTATTAAATATTTACTATTCTTATGTACTTGTAATCCAAGTTCAACATTAGAATTAGTAGACATAAGATGAAACACATTAAATGCATCTGTTTTACTTTTTGTTACAGCGGAAGCACCAGTTTTAACTCCCCAAAGAGTTTTAACACTGAAATTATCCTTAGTCAAACTTGGCAGTAACTTTTTGTCATTAACTGTAATAGCATTAACACTAGTATTTTTAGTGCCATCATCATTTAAAGCAAATAACCTATCTGGTTTATTATCTGTTGGTCCAATTTGTTTAATCTGTCCTGTTGATTTTACAATCCCATAATCTGTATCAGGAGCCATCCCATCTGGGTCAATGAATCTAATAGGATTATTAAAGACATAGTTATAAGGAGAGTGTCTGCGCATTTGCTCCGCAAGTGGATCAATATTCATCCATCTACCCAAAGCAGCATCATAATTCCTTGCACCATAATCGTATAGATTTAAACCTAATTCGTCTTGCAGTTCTTTCCCATTGAATTTATAATTATACTTAAAATCAATAGGACAACTAGGGCAAGGTTCTTCTAAGACAAGATCTCCACCACTTTTGTAATATGCTTTTCTACTCATGTTATAATTAGCATGTTTTAGTCCAAAAGGATAATACTGATTTTCTTCCACTATTTCATCAGCATCTATGATATTGCTGTTGTTAATATCACTATAACTTACCCTTACGTTTCCTAAATGGTAGGTATAATTAAAAACATAGCTGTAATTGTCTGCTTCATGTTTTACATAGCCCTCAGCATGCGGAAAAAACTGCAATACATTGTTTTTATATTGAAAGCCTCCTGCTAAATAATTGGTTTGGGTTATGGTGCTGTTTTCGGTCACTATTTTGCTTACTTTTTGCCCTGTTGCATTGTAAATATAGGTAATAGTATTGATGCCTACAACTATTTTTATAAGTAAAAAACGCATCACTAATTCTGATACACGAGGTCGACTTTTTTATCATTTTCTTCGTTTTAAGGCTTTATATAATACAAAAAGGAACGCAATATTGCGTTCCTTTTTAATACCTGTTTCTATTTTTTTTATTGATTATCAAATTATTAATCTCCAATAAAAGTTGTATCACTAAATCTGAAACATTACCCATTACTATAATTAATCACATTTCATAAAAATAAATTTATCATTTCTATCTACTATTTCTACTTTTAGGGATTTAGATGAATTTATTAAATCATAAAAATCAATTTCCTTGAACCCCTTTTTTCTATTAAAGAAAGTAGTTCTTATATAAAAAACGTAATTACTATCTTCTTTTTTTATTAGCCAATCATGGGTTGAAAAAGAATTATTTTTATCTATGTAAAAATTCAAATTAAGAAACTTATTTGTAGGAATTTTTTTTACGTATTCCTCAGATAAAAAAGTTTCTAATGTGATTAAATCAGGAGAAGGACCATCTTTCTCTCTTTCAAAAGTTACTTTGTTAATACAATTATATGTTGACTTACAGGAAAAAGCCAAAAAAGCTAAAAAGCAATATATAAAAATTGATTTCATGTTATTTAATTAGTATAATTAGGAAAATATTTTTTCTGCAAAGAAGAGGGTACATAATGCCCATAATGGTCATATATAATACTATTCCATTGTTTACTTGTGTTTTTCCAACTTGAAGTCTTTATTTGGTAATTTGTTGCATTACTTTCAAAAAGATCAAAATCTGATTGTGAAGAAGAATCGTAACGTCTTTTATATGTAAACCATAACTTTCTCCAATCATTTCCGTGAGAAAATGATTCGTGTTCATGCATGTTTATAGCATCAAACCTATTTATTATTTGTTTTCCTATTCTGTCTTTACTAATTGCTAGATATACTAAATCTAACTTTTCATCATATCCAGTATATATACCTGTATTTTCTCTTACTCTTATTTCAAAATTACTATGTATTTTCTTATCAGTTTTCCCTACATAGTGAAGCAATACATTTTTAAAAGCTTCGTCACTTAATTGTGTTGCATCATTATCTGCTAAGCCTAGTAAATTAAGGTCCCAAAACTTTCTTTCAATGAACTTAATGTCATCAGTTCCTCCTCTTCCTAAAAATTTGCCCGTTTTTTTATCAAAATAGTCTTTAATACGTCCACCAATATTACTGTTTTCAATTTTCCTTTTCTGTAAATCATCTTCTTGATTTCGATTTCCTACTTCACTATCCGCACCACTAGGGTCTGCAAAAAATATTGGATTATTATCAAAAGCACTATACGGAGAGTAATCATAATGCACAACAGGGTCTTGTGCTACCCATCTTGCAATTGCTGGATCATATTGACGCATATCCATAGCATACATATTAAGCCCTAGCTCGTCTTGATACTCTTTGCCGTTATATTTATATTGAAAAAGGCGAACCGTTTTAATTACTCACCTGTCTTAATATTTGAATTATCGTGGAGGGGGGCCTGGTTGTAAATAACAATCTCCTTTAAGAATAAATAACATCCTAAAAGGTTTATCTTCATTTTTTATAATTTGTTTTTCTGTGATTTTTTTTAAAATGACTTTTAATAAATTAATACTATTTTTCCATTCCGCTACATTCATTTTTCCAGACTTACTAGATTCTATTGAAAACTCAGTAAATATTTCATCTCCATTTAAATTAATGATATTTAAATATTTATCTAAATTTGCTTGTTTTTCAATTATATTATTAATTAATATGGAATCTTTGGTTTTATAACAAATTGATAATTGATTAATATCTGGAGTCCTTTGTTTATCCCTTAATAATTTAAAATCATAATCAACACCATTCTTTAGACTATCACTAATGATTATTTTGTAATAATATGGTTCACTCTTTAGAATTTTATTATTTAATAAATTAACTGATTCTATATTTTCTTTTAAATTCGAGCTATAGAAAATAGTTTCAAAAAGTGAGACACAATCTTCATTATTAAAATCTGTATTCCTCTTACAATTGACAAAAAAGGATAAAATCAAAATTAAAAATATTTTTTTCATTTGTTTTTCATTAAATTTAATTTGTTATAACCTTATACATTTTGTCTGGATTGTAGTTAATCTTCTGATTAGGGAAAGCTTTATTCCAGTTTTTCATATTCAACTGTGGCATATAGATATTAACAGCAGCCGAAGGATTAAATGATCTAATTTGTTTTGCTATATACACATCATTTCTTGATGGTCTAAAGGCATGTTGATTATTTTCTCCATGTGAATGAATATGAGTTGTAAGGTTTTTAAAATCAAATCCTTTAACTTTTTCTAGCATTGCTCCAACAGTATTACTTCTCATTGTTCCTATAACCCATTCGTTTTTTTTATTTCCTAATAAACCGAATTCTACAGGCGAATTATCTGATAAAAACTTAAACACATTCATTACATCTTTAGAATTATTAGTTTTGGCATAATAAACAGGTTCTTGGTTGTGCTTTGCACTACCATCGTCCTGTGTTAATTCAGAAGCATTGCTTAAACTTGGTAGTATTTTTTTATCATTAACTGAATAGCTTTAACTTTTGTGTTTTTTGTACCATCATCATTTAAAGCAAATAACCTATCTGGTTTATTATCCGTTGGCCCTATCTGTTTCACCTCTCCAGTTTTTTTAATTACTCCATAATCTGTCTCTGGAGCCATTCCGTCAGGATCAGTAAATCGCATTGGATTATTAAAAGCATAGTTATAAGGAGAGTGTCTGCGCATTTGCTCCGCTAGCGGATCAATATTCATCCATCTACCCAAAGCAGCATCATAATTCCTTGCTCCGTAATCGTACATGTTTAATCCCAATTCCATTTGCAGTTCTTTACCGTTATATTTATAATTATACTTAAAATCAATAGGACAACTCGGGCAAGGTTCTTCTAAGACAAGATCTCCACCACTTTTGTAATATGCTTTTCTACTCATATTATAATTAGCATGCTTTAAGCCAAAAGGGTAGTAATTATTTTCTTCTAGTATTTCTAATGCTTTTGTGCTTGGGTCTGTGCTATAACTTAAACGAATATTCCCTAAATGATCGGTGTAATTAAATACATAGTTGTATTTGTTGACTCCGTTTATCTCCACAACACTTACATAGCCTTCAGCATGTGGAAACATCTGTAACGAAGTGCCTACATATTGAAAACCGCCTTGTAAATAGGTTGTATGATTTGCCAAAGTATTGTTTTTTGTGATTTTCTTTTCTACTTTAATGCCTGTTGCATTGTAAATATACTCAATTTTATTTCCGTTGTCAAATTGAATTTTAACAGGCAAGTTTAAATGGTTATAGACAATATTTGTGATGCCTTTATTATCATCTTTTGTCATATTTCCATTAGCATCGTAAGTGTAATCATCAGTAGGATCTGCAATACCATCACCATCGTCTTTAAAGCCTCTAGGATTATTTGTAGTATCAAATACTTTTAAGAGTTGGTTTTTGTTTTCTGTATGATAAGTATATGCTAAATCATCAATTTGCAAGGTGTAATCTACATCGTCAAACTCTCCAAAGCGTTGTAGAGATTGTATGTTTCCGTTTTTGTCGTAAGTTTGAGATTCTCCATAGGAGTTTAGTGAAGCTATTCCTTTTTTATACGTGGCATTGATTAAACGATTTAGATGGTCATAATCATAGCTGTATTTTCGGGCAATATTATCATTGCCTGTTTTCCAAAGTGTTTCTGAAATATTACCATTGAATAAAGCAGTGGCGTTTTCAGGATCATTATAATTGATTTTAAAAGCAAACAAATCGTTTTCCGTAGTAATATCATTGACATCATTAATGCTTTTCAGCCAACCTCTCACATTATAAGTGTAATCTACTTTTTGGAGTCCTGTAGCACTTGGGCTTACATTGGTGCCACCTACTTTTTTACTAATCAATTGTCCTAGTTCATCATAGGTGTTTTGGGTAATAAGCTGTTCTGGCAGATTGTTTATTTGTTGTTTGTGTTGGGTTAAACGATCTTGTGGGGAATAGTTAAAACGATCGGTAACCGTTAGTATTGTAGCATTAGTATCGTATTTATGAGTCGTAATGGTATATTCGGTTTTTCCAGCCCAATCCAGTTTAGAATCTACTTGTGTAAATCCACCTAAATGATTAGATGTATAAACACGAACCGGTCTATAACGATCATCGTACAAAGTGTAGCTGGTTTCTGCTGCATTTGGATTGGCATTGTCCAATACTCTTACCCATGAACCGGTTGGCAATCCTTTTACATTGGTCGCTATGGTTTGCCCTTCTACTTGCGTTGGCACAGGATTTGGAGCATTTGGATAAGAATAATTATCATAATAATTTTTGGTTAAAATAAGGTCATCCCCAGCGAAAGCGAAAGGGTTACTTCCTGTGTTTATACTATTTTGTTTTGCGGCTCTTTCAGATGCCGTAACAGTCATTTGTTTCCAACCCGTTTGGGTTACTCTTCCAAAAGCATCGTATTCGGTTACTAGCCATCCTATGGTTGACGGATTGTCTTCGTAAGGCGAAAAAGCAGGTCCGGTAGCTACAGGTCGGTCCAGTTTGTCATAAACAATAAATTCCCATTGTTTACCCGGTAGTTTCTTTTCTACTAATCGGTTGCGATGGTCGTATTGGTATTGATACCCTAAATTATCCAAGTTAGCCTGACTGGCAATGCCTTCTGCTAATGGTGGAATCACGTAAGTAAGGTTACCAAATTGATCATAAATGTAGTAGGTTTCGTGTGGATTGCCATTGTTAAAAGTACGCTTTAACACCACTTGTCCTTCTTTGTCTTTGTATTCTTCGGTGGTGTTGTTTTTTCCTGAAGTCCAGTTTTCATCTTTGGTAATAGTCACATACAATTGTGCTGGAGCATAATAGCCTAAATCTTGAATACTAATGGTGTATAAGCCTAAAGCAGCATTCCATGTGGCATTGGCTCCATACGACCTCACATCGTTTGCCAGGTTGGTATCGTATTCCAATTTTATTTCTTTGCCTTGTCCCATTGCCCAAGGATCACCTGGAGCAGCTTGCTTAAACACTCGGTTTAGCGGAGAAGCTTCTAATTCTTTTTCGTTGTATGGATTGCCTGTAATATCAAAAGCGGGATTACCTGTTTTTGAAGGATCAAGTACACCATAAAAATTCATTACTGAAGCTTGGGCAGTCGGATCATAATTTAAACTAGGTGTGGTATTTACATAAGGCAGATATTCTTTGGTTTGTCTGCCAAATTCATCATATTCTATATGGGTTACAATGTCCTTTCCAGAGTTGGATTGTTGGTGGGCTACTTGTTGAATAGGTCTTCCCAGTCCATCAAAATAACTCACTTGTACATTGGCAACGCTTACATCAGGATCTGGAATCGGGGTTGCAGTGGGTTGTTTGTACGTAATGGTTTTTACCCAGTTTTGATCAGGACTTTGTCCTAAAGCAAGAAAGGGGATTAGGGTTAATAGGTATATTATTTTTTTCATAAATATATAGTTCTCTCTTTTTTTACATTCCCCTCCTTTGGAGGGGTGCCCATCGGGCGGGGTGGTTTATTTTATTTTTTGATTTTCCAAATATATTGGTTTATAATACACTTGTCAATACGTATTTATACGTATTTTTCAATGTTTTTTGTACGTATAAATACGTACTTTTTAACTTTTCTATATTTTTTACACAGTTAATCGTTCAAAAAAGTTACAAAAACGATACTTTTTTTAGTAATCATATTCTTAATAGAGTATCAAAATGTAAAAAAGGTTGGGATGCGTATTTTCTTTTCTTAAAAATAGTTAGAAAAACACAATGAGGAATTATTTTTTTTAAAGTAGTACACGGAATTCATGAATTCCGTGTTGTTTTTATGTTGTGATTTTTTTTCAAAATGAAAAAAAAGATCACGGTTTCTGTAATTTTTTTTTCGTTTTGAAAAAAAGTTTACAACTTTTGTAATTTTATTTTTAAAATGAAAAAAAATCACAAGAATATATGGAAAGGTATTAGGGCGTTTTTAAATTGTTTTATTTTAGGATGAGTCAACAAAACGTACTACTCCATATTAAAGGTTACTTAAAGGTTAGGATAAAGGGAGGATAGTGTATAGAAACAGTATGGAAGAGTAATAGTATTTAAAAGAACAACAAATTGTATTAATCAAATGAAGAACCGTTGTATAGCTATATTAGGATTAATTTAATAACCTGTATAGTTATTTTAGGATGAGTCAAAGACGGTGATACTCCCTATATACTCCCTATCAACCCCGTATATACCCCTTATCAAAGTCGTAGTTGTGGTACCCTATGGCTTATTTTCTTTTGCGGTTTTTAGTAAAAAAACAAGAGTAGAAAGAAATAAAATAAGAAGAAAACCGTAATAAAAAAAACTTCGTATATTGTTTTGCGTACAAAAAATATCAAGAAGTTATTGTAACTTCGTTTAAAAGCAAACTAAACAATGAAATTATTCATCACAATAGCCTTTATTAATATTTTTGGAGTTAGCTTTTCACAAAAAACAATACCAGAAGTAATACAAAAATATAATAAAAATACAGTTCCATATATTTCAGTAGAAGAACTTAAAAATCAAGAAGAAATATTGCTTTTAGATGCGCGAGAACAGGAAGAATATAAAGTAAGTCATTTAGAAAAAGCAATATTTGTAGGACACACAACATTCAATACGAAAATGTTTGAAAAACAATTTCCAAATAAAAATCAGCCCATTGTAGTATATTGTTCCATTGGTGTAAGAAGCGAACAAATAGGAGAGAAACTATTAAAACTAGGATATACAAATGTACAAAACCTATATGGAGGCATTTTTGAATGGATAAACAAAGAGAATCTAGTAGTTTGTGCAAACAACCAAGTAACAGATAGTATTCATGTATTCTCAAAAGAATGGGAAAAATACGTAACAAAAGGAACTAAAATATATAAAAAATAAGTATGGAAAAATCATATTATGATCCAGCCGATTTAAAGAAATTTGGAAAAATTGTAGAATGGAGCGAAGAACTAGGAAATAGTTTTTTTGAATATTACGGAAAAGTATTTGAAGAAGGGAGTCTTTCAGCACGCGAAAAATCATTGATTGCCTTAGCCGTTTCGCATGCTGTGCAATGTCCATATTGCATTGATGCTTATACAGGTGATGGGCTACAAAGAGGAATTACAAAAGAAGAAATGATGGAAGCCGTTCACGTTACCGCAGCCATAAAAGGAGGAGCCGCTCTTGTACATGGTGTACAAATGATGAATAAATATAACAAACTGTCCATGTAATATTTTCATATATGTGTAAAATAGCTAACTTTTCATGTAAAATAGTAATGCTAGTTTTACACCCATTTATTGACATTTGAATAATATAAAGAAACTATGCAAAAATCGCTTCATGCTAAGCAAAATCCATTGTCAAAAACAGAAAAACAGTTAGAAATCCTATCAAATGGAATTTTTAAAGACGGATCATTGCCTACGTTTTCCGATAAAATAAAAGCATCTAACCAATTTCCATTACAACCTCATAAAATTGAAATACTTCAAGTCAATGTAGGGTATATGTGCAATCAGGTTTGTGCGCACTGTCATGTAGATGCAGGACCAGATAGAAAAGAAATCATGACAATGGAAACCATGCAACAAATTTTAGAAGTATTAAAAACAACAGAAGTACATACACTAGATTTAACAGGCGGTGCACCAGAAATGAACCCTAACTTTCGTTGGTTTGTAGAACAAGCCTCAAAAATAGGGGTAAAAGATTTTATAGTTCGTTCAAACCTAACCATTATCCTTGCCAATAAAAAATACCAGGATCTACCCGAGTTTTTTGCCAAACATAAAGTACATGTAGTATCATCATTGCCTTTTTATAAAAAAGAAAAAACCGACAAGCAAAGAGGAGACGGTGTTTTTGATAAATCTATAAAAGCCTTGCAAATGCTAAACGAAGTAGGCTATGGAAAAGAAGATACAAATTTAAAATTAGATTTAGTATACAATCCATCAGGAGCTTTCTTACCAACAAATCAGTTAGCATTAGAACACGATTTCAAAAAAGCATTAAAACAAGATTTCACTATAGATTTTAACAATTTATTTGCCATTACAAACTTACCAATAGCCAGATTCTTAGATTATCTAATAGCCTCAGATAATTATGAAGACTATATGTATGCATTAGTAGAAGCTTATAATCCAGCAGCAGTATCTAATGTAATGTGCACTAATACAATATCAGTAAGCTGGGATGGTTGGCTATACGATTGCGATTTCAACCAAATGCTAGGATTAAAAGTAGCATCAAAGTCTAAACATATCGCAGACTTTAATACAGAACAATTAAAAAATAGAAATATTATAATTTCCCAACATTGCTATGGATGTACAGCAGGAGCAGGAAGTAGCTGTCAAGGATCAGTAGCATAAAAAAACAATATGAAAAACCTAATACTAATATTCACCCGAAACCCAGAAATAGGTAAAGTAAAAACAAGATTAGCCGCTTCTATAGGTAATGAAAAAGCCTTAGAAATATACATACAACTATTAGAACACACTAAAAAAGTAGCCTTAGAAACAAATTTTGATAAAAGAGTACTATACTCCGAAAAAATAAATACAAATGATATTTGGGAGAATAAACATTTTCAAAAAAAAGTACAACACGGAAATGACCTAGGAGAAAGAATGCAAAATGCCTTTAAAGAAGGCTTTCAGGAAGGCTATGAAAAAATAGTAATTATAGGATCCGATTTAATAGAATTAGAAAGTAAAGACATAGACCAAGCTTTTAAAATATTAACAAATAATGATCTTGTAATAGGACCTGCAAAAGATGGAGGCTATTACCTATTAGGCATGAAACAAATTCCAGACAATATATTTCAACATAAAAACTGGGGAACCAATACCGTACTAAAAGACACACTAAAAGACATTGAAAAATTAAAATACCAATTGCTTAATGAAAAAAATGATATCGACACCATAGAAGATATCAAAAACATACAACTATTTGAAAAATACCTATAAGAATGACAAACGAAACACTAAATAAAACAACCGAATACTTAAAATCAAAAGGATTCAATTCTCCACAAATAGGAATAGTACTAGGAACAGGACTAGGACAATTAGTAAACCACCTTCAAATAGAAGCAGAAGTAAACTATATAGATATTCCAAACTTTCCAGTATCAACAGTAGAATTTCATTCAGGAAAACTATTATTTGGAACATTAGAAAACAAAAAAGTAATAATAATGCAAGGGCGTTTTCATTTATATGAAGGATACACTTTACAAGAAATTACCTTTCCAGTACGAGTAATGAAAGCACTAGGAATAACAACATTGTTAGTTTCAAATGCAGCAGGAGCCATTAATTTAAATTACAAAAAAGGCGATTTAATGCTACTAGACGACCACATTAATTTACAAGGAGGTTCACCATTAGCATTTAAAAATGTATCTGAATTTGGAGAACGATTTACAGACATGTGTGCTCCGTATGATGCCAACTTAAATGAGAAAATGCAACAAATAGCAAAAGAAAACAACATCACATTACATAAAGGAGTTTATGCAGCAGTAGTAGGACCACAATTAGAAACAAGAGCAGAATATAGATACTTAAAAATTATAGGAGCAGATGCTGTAGGAATGAGCACCGTGCCAGAAGTAATTGTAGCCAATCATTTAAATTTACCAGTAATAGCTGTTTCTGTCCTAACAGACGAGTGTAATCCAGATGATTTAAAACCAGTAAACATACCTGAAATTATAGCAGTAGCAGGAGAAGCCGAACCTAAAATGATTACACTATTCAAAGAAATTGTAAAAAGATAAAAGCCCATTCAAAGGATAAATAAAATGAATTTACAAAACCACAATATTGCTAAAACATGCATTCTTCTTTTTGCGCAAAGTGAAAAACAAGAAAGCATAACAAAGCCAATTGTTTCTTCAAACCAGAAGAACCAATTGTTGTGGAAAAAAATGAATGAGCGAGTATTAAAAACCATAAAAAAAACCAAAATAAAATACCACCATTCAAATGAAAAGAATCAAGTAGGGGCAAATTTTGGAGAAAAAATAACGCACGCCATCCAAACTGTTTTTGAAGAAGGATATGAAAATGTAATTGTAATAGGAAACGATTCTCCACAATTAACAACTAAAACCCTTTTAGAAACAACTCAAAAAATTCAGAGTAATGATTTTATTTTTGGTCCAGATAAAAATGGAGGAGTTTATCTTATTGCCATTTCAAAAAAGAACTTCAACAAAAAAAACTTCACAAAACTATCTTGGAAAACATCAAACTTATTTGAAGAAATAAAAACTACTTATGCTAATAATCGAGTTGAATATTTAGAACAATTAAATGATGTTAACAACATTTCAGATGTAAGTAAAGTCGCTTCTACATTTACTTACAACAATATATTTCGTGCTATAATCTTATCAGTTATACACAAACTAGAATACAATCAGACTAGAAATACACATTTCGAATCAATAGAAAATAATACCTTTATTTTTAATAAAGGATCACCAAATAATTATCTATTTCAGTGAGTTCAACATAATAAAAAACGTTAGTCAAAATAATTTTGCCTTAGCAAAATATATTGAATACAAATCGTTTTTTAATCACACATCCTTTTCATAGAACTCATGTTATTTCAATAACACTACATAAAAATAATAGATAATAATATAAATGAATAAAATTTACATATTAGCAATACTCCTTGTGAGTACTCTAGCTATGGCTCAACAAGATGTTACAGTTTCAATACTTGATGCTGAAACAAAAAAAACAATTCCTAATGTATCTGTAACCTTGCAAAATGCAGATAGAAATTTTAAGATAACAGAGAACACAAATAACCAAGGCAAAATAATATTTAGAAATATTGCAGCATTAGACGGATACAAAATAGTATTTGAAGGAAACAATGATTACTTTGAAAATAGCTCAAACCTATTTGATATTCGTTCAAATCAAAACCCAACAATAACATTATTATTAGATAAATACAAAACGGAACTATTAAACGAAGTAATACTTTCAAATGTTTCAACAGCTAAAATTAATCAACGAGATGCCGAGGTTTCTTTTGAATTAAAAGCAACAGAAATACAAGAAATTCCAGTAGAAGGAAGAGACATAACAAGAGTACTATATCGATTACCAAATGTAACACAAGCAACAGGTTTCTATCCAGAAGCACCAAATGTTAGTATTAATGGAATAAACGGATTATTTACTTCTTATTTAATTGACGGAATGGATAATAATGAACGATTTTTAGGAGGACAAAAATTTGCTATTCCATCAGGGTTCGTGAAAGACATTACCGTGTTAACCAGTAATTTTTCTGCCGAATATGGATTAACAGGTAGTGGAGTTATTGATATTACACCTCGTTCAGGATCTAATAATTTCACAGGGGAAGCTTTTTTTATCACAAGACCAGGACCATCTATAGACGGAACTTCTCCTTTTGCACAACGCGATTTGTCAGGAAATCAAGTTAAAAATGGATTTGCACGTTATCAATTTGGAGCAGGAGTAGGAGGAGCACTTGTAAAAGATAAAACATTCTATTACTTCAATTTTGAACAAACAACAGATGTGAAAGACAATCTACTAAATGTGCCAGCACTTGGAGTAGTAGAAACCATAAAAGGAAACAATAGTTTTAATTATTTTTCAAGTAAAATAGATCAAATATGGAATGCAAAATTTCGATCTTCATTTAGAGCAAATATTGGACTAATTAATGTGGAACGTCAAGGAGGAGGATTAGAAGGAGGAGCTACATTCCCATCGGCAGGTAACACACAAGAAAGAAACAGCATACTTTTAGCATTAAAAAACTCATATAGTTTTGGAAAAATAAGTGCCGAAACAAATGTACTATATAGTCGTTTTAGATGGGATTATGCAAATCCTCAAAATCAAAATACGTCTCAAGTTGTAGTATTGGGAACAAACGATGAAACATTAGCAATATTAGGACATCCAGGATATGTATTTAACGCATTAGAAAATACCATTCAGTTACAACAAAAAATAAAATACTACGCTAATAATCATACGATTAAAGCAGGGTTAAATTTAATAAGTGGCAATCATGAGCTTTTAGGAGGAGGAAACCCTAATGGAAATTATACAGTTAAATTAACACAAGCACAAATAGATGATATCAAAAATAACGGAGTAGGAAGTAGATTAGATATACAAGATATTCCATCAAATGCTACCGTAACAAATTATAATGTAGAATTACGCCCAGCACAGTTTGGAACCACTCAAAACATTTATTCAGCTTATCTAGAAGACTTATGGTCAGTTACCGATAAATTAAATATAACCTTAGGTCTCCGATACGATTATGATAACCTTTCAAAAGGAGGAAGCAAAAAAGGCGATTTTAATAACTTAGCACCAAGATTTAATTTCAACTATAAACTAAATAGCACAAGTAGTTTACGTGGAGGATATGGAATAGCCTATGATAAAATAAATTATGCAGTTTATAGTGATGCGTTACAACAAAATACCAAATCAGCAGATTATAGAATGCAATTGCAAGAATTTATACGATTAGGCATTTTACCAGAAAATACAAACATAGACGCCATTACTTTTAATGGAAATAGTTCAGCTAATTTATCAAATGTAACATACTTACAAGGACCATCTAGCGATCAATTGCAAGATCAACGTGAAGGTGCTTTCTCAAATGAACGAAGAATACTAAACCCAAATGGATATAATAATCCATATTCACATCAAATAAGCGTAGGATATCAAGTCCAAATCAATGAAAACACACTCTTTTTTGCAGATGCAGTTCACAATAGAGGAGAAAACTTATTTCGCTTACGCAATTTAAATGCGGCTTCAGAATATCCAATAGATCCAGAAAATGTAATAGTAAGAACAGCTGAAGAAGCAGACGCAACAAGACCTATTCCTATTGTAAATGGAACAGCTACAATTAACGGACAAACCATTACAGGAGTAGCAAGAAACGTGGTAGTTAGTGAAACAGAAGGAAAATCAAGATATTACGCATTAAGTTTAAATTATCAAAAATTGCGAGGAAATGATACTTATGCTTATCGATTAAATTACACTGTATCATCTTTAAAAAATAACACAGAAGATATCAACTTTAGACCACAAGATGGAAACAATTACGGAGACGAATGGGGACCATCAATAAACGACAGGACACACAATATTAATGGTATTTTTAATTATTATCCATTTAAAGGAACAACCGTTACCTTAGCAGGATTGTTACAAAGTGGACAACCTATTAATAGAATACCGTTAGGGTTTGGTACAACCGATTTAAATGGTGATGGCTCTGGTTTCGGAGAAGCTTATGTAGGAAACAGTGATCGATTTCCAGGAGAAAGTAGAAACAGTGATCGTTTACCATGGAGTACAACTTTTGATATAGGATTACAACATCAAATTAAAATATCAACATCAAATACAATAGAATTTAGAGCCGATATATTCAATGTATTTAATGCTGAAAATTTAAGCGGATATAGTAACAATGCTACACAGAGTAATCAAATTCAAGCAGGTTCAGCAGCAAGTGGCTTATTTGTACAAAGAAATGCTGCACCACCTAGACAATTTCAATTTGGAATCCGTTATTTGTTTTAAAGGATAATTCAAAATGAAATAATAATCCTAAAATATAAAAGTAAAATGAAAAAAATAAGCTTATTTCTTTTAGCGCTATTAATGCTAGCATGCGAAGAGAAAAACAAGAAAGAAGAACTAGATATCTCTAAATTGTCATGGGAAGAAATTGAAGAAGAAGCAAAAGAAAAAAATATAACCATGATGATGTGGATGGGCGATGCTAAAATTAACCAGTACATGAAAAATTATATAGTACCAAAGGTTAAAAAAGAGAATGGTATTAACCTTCAAATTGTAGACGGACAAGGAGCAGCCATTGTACAGCAATTAATGACAGAGCAACAAGCTAATAAAGAAAAAAGCAATATTGATTTAATGTGGATTAATGGAGAAACATTCTATCAATTAAAACAAATTAAAGGCTTATTTGGTCCTTGGACATCAAAATTACCAAATGCAAAATATATCGATTTTAAAAACCCTTTTATTGGAATTGATTTTCAACAACCTGTCAATGGTTATGAAATGCCGTGGGGAAATGTACAAATGACATTAATATATAATGATTTAAAAATTAAAAATCCACCACAAACAAGAGCTGAGTTATTAGCATTTGTAAAATCAAATCCTGGTGTTTTTACTTTTGATAATCAATTCACAGGATTAACATTTCTAAAAGCATTGCTAATTGATATTTCAGGAAATAAAGAGGCATTATCAGGAGAATTTAATCAGGAAAAGTACAATATTTATAGTAAAGAACTTTGGACTTATATTAATCAACTGAAACCCTATTTATGGAGACAAGGCGATGTTTTTCCAGAAAGTGTAGCACAAATGCATCAACTATTCGCAAATGGTGAATTGTGGTTTACAATGAGTAATAACGATGCAGAAGTAGATAGTAAAGTACAAGAAGGTCTTTTTCCTGAAACAACTAAAGCATATATTCCTTCTTTTGGAACGATACAAAATTCACACTATATGGGTATTCCTAAGAATAGCGGAAATAAAGCAGCAGCAATGGTAGTGGTTAATACTTTAATTTCTGTTGAGGCACAATCTAAAAAAATGGATCCTACAATTTGGGGAGATGGTACCGTGTTAGACCTAAATGCCCTATCAAAAACAGATAAGGAAAAGTTTGAGACAATTACAACTCGAAAAAATGCACCTAAAAGAAGTGAAATTCAAGCTAAAGCATTAAGGGAATTAGCACCAGAATACATGATAAAATTAGCAGAAGATTTTAGAAAAAACATAATAAATAAATAACTTGTCTGCTCCTCTTAAAATAGCATCTATAAATAGGATTCTTTTTGTAATTCTTGTAGGGTTACCTGTTTTTTCAGGATTAACCTATGCTTTTCTATATAGTATAGGAAGCATAGGGATTTTAAACAAGGAAGTACGTTTTTCTGTTTGGACAACAACCTTATCCAATACCTTTTTTTGGAAATCAATATTTTTCAGTCTGTATATAGGTATAGTAAGCGTAGTAATAAGTAGTAGTATTGCCTTTTTATTAGCATATTATTGGAGAGAAAATCTAAAAAAAGGAATGCTCTCCTTTGCAGTTTATTTACCCTTGTGTTTTCCCGCAACGGTAATGGCTTTTTTTATATTTCAAATGCTATCACAATCGGGATTTTTATCAAGATTAGTATATAATCTTCATATAACGAATAGTATAAAAGCATTCCCAGAAATGATTAATGACACATACGGAATAGGAATTATTATAACTATGATAATGTTAATAACGCCTTTTTTTATCATTCTATTCTCAAATATTTACCAAGCAGAAAAAATAGAAGAATTTAGCAATTTAGCCGCAACATTAGGAACACATAAAAGACAAATTATGACAAAAGTTATTGTGCCAATAGTTTTTAAAAAATCAGCAATAACCTTATTCTTATTTGTAATATTCGTAATGGGAAATTATGAAGTGCCATTACTATTAGGAAGGCAAAACCCACAAATGATAGCTGTTGCTATTGTGCAAAAAATACAACGTTTCAATTTATATGATATTCCAGAAGGATATGTTATGAGTATTTTATATGTTCTGTTTCTTATAACGTGTTTAGGTATAATTTTATTAAAAAGCCCTCGTTTTTTTAAAACGAAAGAAAGTAATGATTAAAAAAACATTTCAATATTTGTTTGTAATCTCCATCGGATTTCCGTTGCTATTTCTTTTGTTATTATCATTAGGAAAACAATGGATATTTCCAAATATATTACCACAAGAAATAGCATTTTCAAACTGGCAAACCATTCAAAAAACAGAATCTAATTTAGCGACTATCTTTATAAAATCAATATTCATTTCCACAACAGTCGCTTTTCTAGTTACAACATTTAGTTTTGCAATTTCAAAAGCAATTGCCTACAGTAAGAACAAAACAATATACCTTGTGTTAGCCTATATCCCATACTTATTATCACCAGTAATTATAGCCGTTTTATTTCATTATTTTTTTATTGTTACTAATCTAACAGGAACCTTTTTAGGAATAGTAATAGCACAATTTTTAGTGTCTTTTCCTTTTGGGATTATTATTTTTTCAAGCTTTTGGAACCAAAATATAAAAGCTATAGAAGAATTAAGTTATACTTTAGGAAGCTCTGTTAAAAACACTTATTTAAAAATACTATTACCTATTTCAAAAAATACATTGTTATTATGTTTTTTTCAAGTTTTTCTAATCTCATGGTTCGAATATGGATTAACCAATTTAATAGGAACAGGAAAAGTAAAAACCTTAACAATTAGTGTATTTAAATTTATTAACGAAGCCAATGTTTTTTATGCAGCATTTGCTTCATGTTTGCTAGTAATCCCACCTATGCTATTACTATACATTAATAAAAAAATGCTATTTTTTGTAGAAAATAACAACTCATGAAGAACATTTTAGAGCTAAAACATATTTCAAAAAACTTTGGAACAGAAAAAATTCTTTCAGAAGTGTCTTTGTCATTAGAAAAAGGAAAAACATTAAGCCTATTAGGCTCGTCAGGTAGTGGAAAAACAACACTCTTAAAAATTATTGCAGGTTTAGAAAAACAAGATTCAGGATCAATATTTTTAAATGAAACAGAAATTTCCCAAACAAAACCGCAAAACAGACAGTGTATTTATTTATACCAAGAACCGTTGCTTTTTCCACATCTAAATGTGTTTGAAAATATAGCTTTCGGATTGCGAATAAGAAAAGAAAAAGAAGAATTAATACAACAAAAAGTAAATGAAATAGTAGAATTGATTGATTTAACTAGCCATGTAAATAAAATGACACACCAACTTTCAGGAGGGCAACGTCAGCGTATTTCTTTTGCTAGAGCAATAATAATAAAACCTAAAGTTCTTTTACTTGACGAACCATTTGGAGCATTAGACACTACAACAAGAGAACAAATGCAAAAACTATTTAAAAAGCTCAGTCAAACCATGCAAATTTCATCTTTGTTTGTAACACATGATATAAAAGAATCTATCATTATGGGAGACAGTATTAGTAAAATTGAAAAAGGAAAATTGATACAATATGAAGATAAAAAAGATTTCTTTCAAGACAGCGCTTCAGGTGTTCAAAATGAAATTAACTTCTGGAAACAATTTAATTTTTAGAAAAACAAAACAATGAAAGCGACTATAACCTTTAATACAATTAACGCATAAAATGAATACTTCTTTTAACCATATTCAATCTATCTATTGGGTATTTACGCAACTATGTAATGACGATTGCGACCATTGCTATAACGATTCAAGTCCGTTTGGAAAACGAATTAGCAAAGCAGATTGTATGCAAATTATTGAGAATTTACCCGAAAAAGTAGGAAGATTAATTTTAAGCGGAGGAGAACCTCTAGCCGACATTAAACTGTTATACGCAATCTTAGATAAAGTTCGTGAGAAATATGGAGATACAATCCAGATTATGCTACAAACTAATGGAGATTTATTAAATACAGAAAAATTGCAAATACTTATTGAAAAAGGAGTACAACGATTTGATATTGCAAGTATCGACAGATACCATAAAAAAGCAGGAGGACGATTAATAGAATTAGCCGATATATTTGAAAGTTGTGGTGTAATAGGAACTGAAAAAGACCCATTAATTGAAGGCGGACATTATTTAGCTGAAAACCCGTTAAGTTGGGGATATTGGGGTGCAAGTGAAGACATGTGGTTAGGAGGAAATTGGGCAAGAGGAAAAGCTTATAAAAATGATATTTGGTTACAAAATCCAGATCATAATTTTTGTACAATACTTTCAGGAGCAAGAAATTTTTTAGGAGGTTATGATGACATTCCACAAGAAATAAGCATTCAATTATGGAGAATTAATCCTTGTTGTCCAGGTACTCATTTTCCTATGGGTGATGCTAGAAAACAAAAAGTAGCTGATGTTTTAGAAAAAGCGTCAAAAAGCACCATTTTTAAAATGCTAAACGAAGGAAATCCACTTAAAATGGGAATTTCATTAGGCGTTTCAGAAGAAGAAGCTAAGAGTAAAAACGACGAATTTAAAAATATTTGTTTGTATTGTGACTATTTTTTAAAATGTCATAAAGATGAAATTTTTGATGAAAACGGTGTCAAATAATAAAACGGATCTTAATACATGTTTCTTCCAGTGCGAAGCATATCGAGAAGCTTTGTTCCGTTTTACTGCACAAAAATACTCAAACTGAGTTTTAAATAATTTCACCTAACGGGTCAAAAACGATATAAATTGAATTCAATATTAAAGCTCTCTGAAGAACTACTTCATAACGTAAAATTAAATTTGCCTTATGAGAATGAAGTACATCAATTAAGTAAGTTAAAATACAAAAACATAATAGTAAAATTAGCAACAGACAATCATAAAAAAGCATTTTGGATTAATATTTATAATAGCTTTTATCAAATACTAGCCAAACAATACAAAGAAGATGAGATAATTGATAAAAATATTTATAAAACAAAAAGTATTATTATTGCATCAAAACGCTTTTCATTAGACAGTATTGAACATGGAATTTTAAGAAAAAGAAAATTTGTTATAGGTTTTGGCTATTTATATAATCCTTTTTATCCTAAATTTATAGAAAAATTGAGTGTAAGAGTGTTAGATTACCGTATTCATTTTGCCTTAAATTGTGGAGCAATAAGTTGTCCGCCCATTTTAGTTTATGATTATGACAAAATAGAAAACCAATTAGAACTAGCAACACACTCTTTTATAGAATCTGAAACCATATTAATTGAAAATGATAAAAAAATTAAGACATCAAGATTGTTTTTATGGTATTTAGGCGATTTTGGAAACTTTAAAAAGGTAAAACAAATTATAGGGAAAGTGTTTCATAAAAACCTATCAAAATTTAAAATAAGTTTTCAAAAGTACAATTGGACAAAACAATTACATAATTTTAAATAATTATACAGTAAATAAATTTATAAATAACCTTTTAAAAATAGAGTCATGAGCTACTTAAATGCAACTAACGATTTATATAAAAATGCAGCATTAACTCCAGATGTAGGGCTTTGCTGTACAACAACACCTATATGGAAATTTCCAGGACTTGAAATTCCTACAATAATGCAAGAAATGAATTATGGCTGTGGAAGCACCATTTCGGCACAAGATTTAATTAATAACCCAAAAGTGTTATATGTAGGAGTTGGAGGAGGAATGGAATTATTACAATTTGCCTATTTTTCACGTCAAAAAGGAGGTGTAATAGGAGTTGATGTTGTTGATGAAATGCTAGAAGCTTCCCGAAAAAACTTTAAAGTAGCAGAAGAACAAAATGATTGGTTTAAGAGCGAATTTGTAGAATTGAAAAAAGGAGACGCTTTACATTTACCTATTGAAGATGAAAGTATTGATGTAGCTGCTCAAAATTGCTTATTCAATATTTTTAAAACGGAAGATTTAAAAAAAGCATTACAAGAAATGTATCGTGTTTTAAAACCGCATGGACGCTTAGTAATGAGTGATCCTACTTGCGAACAAGAAATGAACGAAACGTTGAGAAACGATGATCATTTAAGAGCTTTATGTTTAAGCGGAAGTATTCCTATTGCAAATTATATTAAAGCATTAACAGATGTTGGTTTTGGTACTATTGAAATTAGAGGTAGAAGACCTTATAGAATTTTAGACACGGAAAATTACCCAACAGATGAACTAATTTATATTGAAAGTATAGAAGTTTGCGCTATAAAAGATCCGATGCCTGCCGATGGACCTTGCGTTTTTACAGGAAAAGCCGCTATTTATTATGGTAAAGAAGATTATTTTGATGATGAAAAAGGACATGTTTTATTAAAGAATCAACCCTTAGCAGTTTGCGATAAAACAGCAGCAGCATTAGAAGCTTTGGGTAGAAAAGACATCTTTATAAGTGAAAGCACATATCATTACAATGGAGGAGGTTGTTGTTAACTTTATAAATGAGTATATTTATATTCGAAATAAGACTTTTTAGAGTTGTGTTTTCTATCTAACTTTTTATCTTTTTCAAATACTATATTTTTACCAAATTATAATAAGAACAAAAAAAGCTAATAAATATGAAGAAAGTAATTGTTTTATTTGTTGTAGGACTTTTAGGAAGCCAATTTTCAAATGCGCAAAGTCCTTGGACAAGAGAGAAAGGAAAAGCGTATGTACAATTAGGCCTAACAAGTCTGTCGTATGATGCCATTCAGTTTGATGGAAATAAAGTAGAAAACGTAGGGGATTATAGTGATATTACAATTCAAGCTTATGCAGAATATGGTATAACAGATAAATTAGAAGCACAATTAGTTTTACCTTATAAAACAGCCTCTTATGAAAATGTAGGTGTTTCAGAAAGCATCTCAGGAATGGGTAATATTTCCTTAGGTTTAAAATACAAATTATCAGATAAAAACTGGAAAATAAGTTCAGGAATTGTATATTCTGCAAACTCAATTAAAAAAGATAAAGAATTAGTTGTGAGTACTACTGGCTTTAATGCTTCAACGATTCTACCATATGTTTCCATAGGTTCTAGTCATAATAAATGGTATTATTTCGGAAATATTGGATATGGTTATATGGATAACGATTACTCTGATTTCTTAAAAGCAACAATTGAAGTAGGATACAATATAATTCCAAAAGGACATCTAATGCTTGTTTTAGATACAAAAAATGTAGTATCTAAAGAAGACGCTTATTTAGAAGACAATTTACAATGGGCATCACATTTAGATAGACAAACTTATAATGCACTTGGAATAAAAGCAAATTATGAATTTGTTGAAGGAAAATTTGGGGCTAATTTCTCAACATTTGGTGCTTTTGGAATTGATAATGCTCCATTAGCACCTACTATTAACCTAGGAGTTTATACAAAATTCTAAAGAAACAAATTAATGAATAAATACAAAGAAATAATTATTAATTCCTATTCAGATTATTTCAATTATCTGAAAAATGAACTAGTAACACTCCATATTGAAAACTATTTTTATGGACTAATATTTATTTCTTTAGTTGTTTTTATATTAGAATTATTATTCCCTTGGAGAAAGAATCAACCTGTTTTCAGAAAAGATTTTTGGTTAGATACATTTTATATGTTTTTTAATTTCTTTCTTTTAAATATGATTATTCTTATTGCAATGAGTAATGTAACAGCTCAGTTATTTAATGATATTTTATCATCATTTAACATAGAACTAAAATCACTGCAAATAATTGATTTATCAAGTTTACCAAAAGCATTATCATTGTTTATCTTTTTTATAGTATCCGATTTTGTACAGTGGAATACTCATAGACTATTACATAGATTTGATTTTTTTTGGAACTTTCACAAAGTCCATCATTCTGTAAAAGAAATGGGTTTTGCTGCACATTTACGATACCATTGGATGGAACCTGTTGTTTATAAATCATTGTTATATATTCCAATGGCAATAATAGGTGGTTTTTCAGTTGAAGATGTGTTTATTGTACACTTTATTGCGATTACGATAGGGCATTTAAATCATGCTAATCTAGGTTGGGATTATGGTGTTTTTAAGTATATAATAAACAATCCTAAAATGCATATTTGGCATCATAGTAAAGAAATGCCAAGAAAATATGGTGCAAATTATGGCATTTCATTGAGTCTGTGGGATTATTTGTTTAAAAGCAACTATATCCCCAAAGACGGCAAGGATATTGTATTAGGTTTTGAAGAAGATGAACAATTTCCAGATAGCTTTTTAAAGCAAGAAGCTTATCCGTTAAAATTTTAAATTATGAAAAAGAATATTTTAATACTATTGTTTCTAGGAATTCAAGGTATTGCACAAAATTTCGATTATAGAAATTATAATTCACTATTAAATAGCCATGTTTCTAGCAGAGGAAATGTGAACTATGATAAATTAAAAACAAACAAAGCAGATCTAGATAAAGTAGTTGAAGAATTTCAAAAAAATCAACCTTCATCAAAATGGAGTAGAAATGAAATACTAGCATATTATATTAACTCATATAATGTACACACACTAAAAAAAGTAATTGATAATTATCCTACGAAGAGCATTAAGAATATTAAAAATGCATGGGATGATAAATTTATTATTCTAGGATCTAAAAAAATATCACTGTCTTATATTGAGCATAATATATTGAGAAAAATGAACGAACCAAGAATTCATTTTGCTATTAATTGTGCTTCCTATTCTTGTCCTAATTTATTAAATGTAGCTTATTTACCAAATACATTAGAGACTCAATTAGAATTAGTAACAAAAGAATTTGTAAATGATTCATCAAAAAATGATATCTCAACAGATGAAATTAAAATTTCAGAAATATTTAATTGGTTCTCAGGCGATTTTAAAACTAAAAACACAAGTTTAATTGATTTCTTAAACAAGTATTCAACAGTTAAAATTAGCGATAATGCAAAAGTAAGATATTTAAGTTACAACTGGAGTTTGAATAAATAAAATGAAAATTTCTATTATTATTCCTGTTTTAAATGAACAAAAAAACAGTGAAAATATTATAAAATACCTTCGTGAAAATGCGAATAAGGAGAATATAAAAGAAATTATTTTTGTTGATGGAGGAAGCATTGATAAAACAGTTGAGGTAATAACAAAATATCCAGAAGTAATACTTATAAAATCAGAAAGAGGAAGAGCCATTCAAATGAATTCGGGTGCGAAAAAAGCTTCAGGTGACATTTTATACTTTTTACATTGTGATAGTTTTCCGCCCAAACATTTTGATACATTTATGATTCAATCTGTTTTAAAAGGATATTCATCAGGATGTTTTAAAATGAAATTCGATAGTAATCATATAGTTTTAAAAATATCAGAATGGTTTACAAAATTTAATTCTAAATCCTGTAGAGGAGGAGATCAATCTTTATTTGTGACTAAAAAAGTATTTCAAAATCTAAAAGGATTTAATGAAGATTTTGTAATATATGAAGATAATGAATTCATTTTTAGATTGTATAAAGAAACAAAGTTTACTGTTATTCAAAAAAACATAATAACATCATCAAGACGATATAGAGAAAACGGATTTTTTAAATTACAATTTCATTTTATGATAATTCATGTTTTATATCGATTAAAAATATTCAATCAAACGCAAATAGTAACATATTACAAACGTAATATAATTTAAAAGTAGAAAATGGAATTTAGAGGACAAAATGATGAATATTTATTAGTTACTACTGTTAAAAAAGAGAGTGAAAAAGATATAAATAAAAATAATGAGCATAGTTTGTGTATTTTTTGGAATGAATTTAAAGATACTAAACTCATAATTGATAATGTAGACTATATTCTAAAGAAAGATGAAGTGATGTTTCTAACAGAATTTCATAAAGCGAATATCTCTGAAATAAACACACTAAACGTTATTAAATTTAATCGAAATTTCTACTGTTTAGATAATCATGATAGTGAAATTGGATGTAAAGGAGTTCTTTTTTTTGGAACATCACAAGTGCCAACTATTTTTTTAAATGAAGAAAATTCAGCAGCCATTAGTCTGCTCTGGAAAGTTTTTATAAATGAATTAAAAGCAACTGATGAACTGCAAGGAGAAATGCTTCAAATGCTATTAAAACGATTCCTTATTTTATGTACAAGAATATATAAAGAACAGAAAAAAATAAATTTAGTAGGCGAAACTAAAATGGATATTATTCGAAATTTTAGTTTCTTAGTAGAAGTTCATTATAAAAGCAAGCATACAGTTGCAGAATATGCCGAATTAATGAATAAATCAGCAAAATCATTAACTAATTTATTTTCGAGTCATATAAACAAAACACCTTTGCAAATTATACAAAGTAGAATAATATTGGAAGCGAAGAGAATGTTGTTAAACACAGAAATGCCAATTAAAGAGATTACATTTGAATTAGGATTTGAAGACATGCCATCTTTTAGTCGTTTTTTTAAAAATAAAATAGGCGTTTCACCAAGAGGATATAGAGAAGAAAAGAGTAAAACCTAAAACAACAAACTAACAAAAATGAAGAAACTAAGACAATTATTATGCATTAGTATTTTAATATTATCAGCTTGTAATGAAAAGAAAGGAAGCAGTAATGAGGTAATTACTTCTGATACTATACATGAAATTGAAAATCAGAAAGAACAACTGTCAAAAGCAGATCAAATTATCTATGAAACAATAGAAGCACATGGAGGATTGCTTTTTGATGTAGCAAACTATTCATTTACTTTTAGAGATAAACAATATCATTTTATGAATTATAGTGATGGTTATACATATTCATCTCAAATTAAAAAAAAGGATACAGTTATAAAAGACATTATAACAAATGGAGAGTTTGAACGATATAAGAACGGAATTCTTCAAAACAACACAGAAGAAGAAATAAAAAAGTACACAGGAGCACTTAACTCAGTTATTTATTTTGCAACATTGCCTCACAAATTAAAAGATAGTTCAGTAAAGAAAAAATATATTGAAGAAACCAAAATAAAAGGGAAAGAATATGATGTAATAGAAATAACGTTTAATGAAGATGGAGGAGGACAAGATTATGATGATGAGTTTCATTACTGGATTAATAAAAACACAAAAAAGATAGATTATTTAGCCTATAATTATCAGGTAAATAATGGAGGAGTACGATTTAGAGTAGCATATAATTCTAGAGAAATAGACGGAATTACTTTTCAAGACTATGTAAATTATGAAGCTCAATTAAATACACCATTGAAAGATTTACCAAAACTGTATGAAAATGGAGAGTTAAAAGAGATATCAAAAATAGAAACAGAAAATATTAGTAAAAACACTAACACTAAATAAAATGAAAAAAATTGTAGCAACAATGATCTTTGCTGTAGCAGCATTAAATGTAAATGCTCAAGAATTTGCTAAATTAGATAAAAGCGGATTAGATGCAGCTTTTTACCCTGAAAATGCTCCAAAACGTGCATTTATAAAAGATAAAACAAAACAACTTGAAGCTGAACCAAAAATTAGAATTTTATATTCAAGACCATTAAAAAAGGAAAGAGAAATCTTTGGGAAAGTAGTAAAATTTAATGAAGCTTGGAGAATTGGAGCAAATGAATCTACAGAGATTTTGTTTATGACAGACGTTATTTTTGGAGAAACAAAAGTAAAAGCAGGTCGTTATACACTGATTGCAATTCCTACAGAAAAAGAATGGACAATTAAATTAAACACTGAAAATGACGGTTGGGGAAATTACTCTTATGATAAAAGTAAAGATATTGCAAGCGTAACAGTTCCTACATCATCAAGCGACAAAGAAATTGAAGCATTATCAATTACAATGTATGAGAAAAGTAAAAATGTAGTACATATAAAAATTGGATGGGATAATACTATTGCGGAAATCCCTGTAACACTACAATAATATAAAGAAAACCATTTTTTAATTAAAAAAATAAACATTAACAAAATAGGCTACAAAGAGAAATAAAACTTTTTGTAGTCTATTAGTTTTATAATTTAAATAGCTCCTAAAACAATGCTCTATACAGGTCAAATTAATGAGTTTATTAGATTAGCAGAAATAAATGCGGCTAATTGCGAGTTGCTTAAAGAAAAAATAAGAGAAGGATTAAGCATTGTTTGGTGTTTAGAAGACTTGACTATAAAAATTGATGGAAATGAAGTTTTATTTCAAAAAGACACTATATTTTTTCTAACAGAATATCATAAAATTGAAATCATTGAAGTAGAGAAAATCAGATTAGTACACTTTAATAGAGCTTTTTATTGTATTTCAGATCATGATAATGAAGTAGGTTGTAAAGGAATATTGTTTTTTGGAGCGTCTCAATTACCAAAAATTACAATTCCAGAGCATGAATCGGATAAATTTGAGATACTCTGGAAAATGTTCTCAATTGAAATGGAATCAAAAGATGATTTACAAAATGATATGCTTCAAATGATGCTAAAAAGACTACTCATCCTTTGCACAAGAATATATAAAGAACAAACCCAGTTAACAAACTTTGATAGAAAACAATTAGATATTGTTAGAGAGTATAATTATTTGGTAGAAATTCATTTTAAAACAAAACATAAAGTGTCAGATTATGCAGAAATGCTAAATAAAAGTCCAAAGACACTTTCAAATGTTTTTAAAAAATATGGCGAAAAATCACCATTACAAATTATTCAAGATAGAATTGTTTTAGAATCAAGAAGATTACTCCGTTATTCTGATAAAACAATAAAAGAAATTACTTATGAAGTTGGATATGAAGATATTCAAACATTTAGTCGATTCTTTAAAAAAATAGAAGGAATCTCTCCTTCAGACTTCAAGAAAACAATATAACAGGAAAAATTACCTACTCAAAGGGAAATCCTGTCTAACTCATAAGGCTATATTCTTCTCAACTTTGTACTATCAAATTGAAAGTATAAAAGACAATGAAAAGATTACAATTTTTACAAGCATTCTTGAAGGATTTTAAAAATCCTTTTTCGAAAAAACAAAAAGCAACATTAATCACAGTAGGTGAAAAACAATATTGCGAAAGTCATTTTATGGTAGACTACTACTGTAATGATCAGTTTCTATTTATATAATTTAATAAAACCAATAATAATATTTAATAATTAAAACAATATGTCAAATTTTTCAGTACCAACAAGAGATCAAGTTTCAGAAAGCAATCAAGCAATATTTGATAATTTACAAAAAGCAGTAGGTTTTGTCCCAAATATTTATGCTGCAATGGCACATTCTAAAAATGCATTAGGAAGTTATTTACAATTTTCAGGATCAGAAACATCTTTATCTAAAAAAGAAAAAGAAGTTGTTGATTTAGCCGTTAGTCAATTAAATGGTTGTCGTTATTGCCAATCTGCACATACTGCAATAGGGAAAATGAACGGATTTACAGATGATCAAATCATTGAACTTAGAAAAGGAACAGCAAGTTGGGATAATAAAACAAGCGTTTTGGCACAAACATCAAAACTAATAGCAGATAAAAGAGGAAAAATTTCTAATGAAGAACTAGAAGCTTTTTTTAACGCAGGATTCACAAAAGAAAACCTAGTAGATTTAATTGTGGCTATTGGAAGTATAACAATAACAAACCTATTCCATAATGTTACTGATGTTCCAATTGATTTTCCAATTGCTCCAGAACTATAATTTTAAAAATAGAATTGGGTAAAATTGATAAATATTCATGTAAAATTGTATAATACTATTTTTAAAATATTTATCATTTTTGTGAAAATCATAAATATGAAACCATGAAAATGGTTCTAATTTAGTTTTTATTTAATTGATTTGTTTATAAGTGCGATGAGTGATAAAATCCTTATCGTACTTTTTTATATTCAAATGCTATAATTTCAAAAGCAGGTTTATTTTGCACAGTATAATCACTATTGTCAAAACCACCAACATTGTTATGATTGTCATACCATTTCCATAAAAAACCACCTGCAAACCAATCTTCTTCCCAAAAAGTATTAAAAAGAGCCTGTAAAGCATTAGATTGTCCTTCTAAATTAACAATTCTGTTTTTTGAAAATTCCCAAGGTTCATGTGTTGTATAATCTTTACTTTGATAGCCAAACTCTGTAAATAAAACTTTCTTCTTTAGTTTTTTAGAAAAACCTTCTATTTTCTCTTTATATATTTCCCAATTGTTTTCTAATTCATTTATTGTAGGCGTTTTTTCTTTTGAAAGCGGAAAGTAAGCATCGATACCTATGTAATCTAAAGCATCAAAAAAAGGAACAGTTTGATAAGAATCCCAGTTTTCAGCATAGGTTAATTGTCCAGAATAAATAGCTTTTATTTTTTCTATTAAATGATACCAATATTTAGGACGATTAATCACAAAAGTATTTAATTCAGTACCAATGCAAAATAATTCTATTTTTTGTTTCTCGGCAATTTTAGCATAAAATAAAATAAATTTTTCATAGTTTTTTTCAAGTGAAACCCATTCTGCTTCTGAGTTCATTTCAATATGACCTGTAAACCCATTTGGAATCCAAATTTGAGGTTTTAGCATTACTTTAATCTTGTTTTTATTGAATAATGCAGAAGCTGTTTCAATACCTTCTTTTCTTTCTCCAATCCATTGTCTTTGTGAGTTAAAAAAAACAGTACTATCCTTTGTAGATTTCATAAAAGCAAAAGGCATTAATGTAATCCAGTTTGCATTTGTTTTTATTACAGGTTCAATTTCCTTTTGAGAAGTTAATGTATTGGATGCAACAAAACTTATTCCATTGATTTTGTTTTCTTGTGACGAACAAAAACAAAAAAGTAGAAACGATAAATAGAATAATTTTTTCATCTTAAAAATATTGACCAATTCCAAATACTAATCCTTTTGTACCATTTTTTGATATACCAAAACCATAATCTAACCTAAAAATAGCATTAAAAATAGTTTTGTGCATAAAACGCAACCCAACTCCTGGATAAACTCTAAAGTTTTCAGATTTTGTAAAATCGCTAAAACGACCACCTGGTTTTCTCCATGAGCCTACATCGAGAAATGAATTGCCTTGTAAAACAAACCATTTCCTTTCATATAAAGTGGTTCTATATTCTGTATTTATTACAAAAGTGCCTGTTCCTCTATCTATTATGTTTCCAACTCCTCTTATGTTTACATTATTATCTAATGAAAAAGGAGAAAAAGGAGAAGTATCATTTGAAGATAACCCTAGTCTTATTCGTGTAGCCCAATTACCAGTTAATCCTATTCTTTTGAAATATGAAAAATCGTTCCAACCGATTAGAAATTTATCTTGAAAAGAATTGGATTGTGTAACAAATTGAAGATTGGTAGTGTTTTTTATTCCTCTTATTAAATAAAAATCATATTTTAAGTTATCATAGTTATTATTTAATTTAAACAAAAACTTATCAATATCAAAGTATTGCGGAACACTTGAACTAGTTGCACCAGATTTATATTCGTATTTTTCGTTGAAAATAGAACCTCCAAATTTTATAGTATTCTTAAAGCTAGTTCTATAAACGCCTAATAACTCAAAAGATTTATTAATATACTCATATTTTGCAGAAGTATCTTCAAAGAAAATAGGTTCAATGCTTCCTATATTTTGAAAACTAGTTTCAATACCTAAGTTTTCATTAAATAAATATGGAGATGAAAAATTTATTCCAAATGAATTTATCCCATTATTTTGATAGAAAGCACCAACAGTAATGTTTTTACCTAGTAAATTATATTCATACATGCCTATTCTATAAGCAGCAGTAACATCATCTGTTGTCCAAATAGTTAAGTTGGGAATTAAACTAAGGTTTTCAATAATTGTAAATAAAACAGAATAATTATTGTTAGAGCTAGTTTTTTCTACTTTGTAAGTAACATTCGATATACCATTTAATCGAGTAAGTGCTTGTACATCATAGTCTAGTTTTATGCTATCTAAAACCTTTCCTTCTTTTGATTGAATGAAATTTGCCATGAATTTAACATCCATTTTTTTTGCTCCAGACCATCCTATTTTATCAATAATGTTTTCTTGAGAAAATGAAAATTGAAAAAAAAGAATTATAAACACTAGTTTTTTCATTTTTTTATTCAAATATCTATAAAAATATTTATAAAAATAAAAATAGGGTAAAATTGACAACAATACAGGAAAAATAGAAAAACAGATAATTAATTAAAAACATCAAATTTGTTAAAATAAAGAGATTTAACTGATTAAACTTAAAATAAAACGTTATGAAAAAGAATTTTTTTACAATTTTAATGTTAGGCTTCTTAATAACCTCATGTAATAATGATGATGAAGTAGTTTCTTCAACTCCTGAATTAAAATTAAATCTTGAAGGATTAGAAGATCTTGGTTCAGATTTTAAATATGAAGGATGGATTATTGTGAATGACAATCCTATCTCTACAGGTGTCTTTACTGTAGATGCTAATGGAACATTATCACAAACATCATTTATAGTTAACCAAACAGATTTGGCAAATGCTACTAAATTTGTTTTAACTATTGAACCTACAGTAGATCCTAGTCCAGCTCCTTCAAATACTAAATACTTAGTAGGGGATTTTTCTGGAAATTCTGCAAGTATTTCAGCAGGAATTGTTGGAGACTTTAGTGAATCAACAGGTAAATATTTACTAGCTACACCAACAAATAACAATATGAATCCAGAAGCAGGAGTTTGGTTTATGGATATTTCAGGCGCAAATCCAGTAGCTGGATTATCTTTACCAACATTGGATGAAGGTTGGAAATATGAAGGATGGGTTGTGAGTAATGATGTTGTTTTAAGTACAGGAAAATTTACTTCTCCTGAAGGTTCTGATGAAGCAGCTCCATATTCTGGAACAATGATGGCTCCTCCTTTTCCGGGAGAAGACTTTCTTATGAATGCTCCTGAAGGATTAACATTTCCAGGTAATTTAAGCGGTGCGACTTTGGTTATTTCAGTAGAACCACATCCTGATAATTCTCCAATGCCATTTGCTTTAAAACCATTATCGCACACAGTTGCAAGTCCAGCAGTAACAGGGACTAACTTTGATATGATGAGAAGTTTGTCTTCTTTTCCATCAGGAACAGTAACAAGATAAATTTAAATTTTAGTTTGTTTTTAATTAGGGGTGAGATAATATCAAACCTCTATTTTTATTAAATGAAACAGAAAATCTGACAAGTAGTATACTTATGATTGCTTGTTAAACAAATATTTAAAAAAATAAAGAAATGAAAAAGCATAAAATATTTTTTGGAGTCTTATTGTTAAGTTCAATGTCTTTTGCGCAAGAAGTAGAAGATGAGCAAACAAATATTCAGAATTATACACCTTCAAAATTATTAGAAAATGGAAAATGGGATATAAAATGGTTTAATAATTTATATACTCAAACCGAAAGAGACGATAATGGAGAAAGAATAAAAAACGAACCACGTCAAAATTATTTTACAACATCCTTAGAAATCTTTACAGGAATAAGTGAAAATAAAAAATTTAATGCAGGTTTTATCGTTGAATTTAGATCTAATACTTTTAATAATCAAGATGTTATAAGTGTTTTTGATTTTAAAAATGCAGTAGGAAAATCGAGAAGTAGTATAGGACATATTGCACCTTCAGTTAAAATATCACCTTTTAATTCATTGCCAAGATTCTCTATTCAAAGTTCGTTTTTTATTCCAACATTTGATAAAGAAAGTAATGAAAATGGTTATTTAGCTCAAAAAAGTTTTATTTGGCAAAATCGTTTTTTCTATGATTATACTTTTCCTGGAAATAAATTTCAACTTTTCTCTGAATTAGGAACTCGTTTTTTCTTTGGAGAAGATAATGTAAATGATAATGGCTCTTTTAATCCAGACGGTGGATTTGCAAATAATAGTTTAGAAGTTGCACCTGGCGTTTTTTTGAGTTACTTTCCAACATATAAATTTACAGTTCTTGGATTTGTTCAGCATGCCCAATTAATCGATTTAGGAAATGAATTCTCACAAAATTATACTGCACTTGGTACAGGAGCAAAATATCAATTAACAAATGTTCTAAATGTTGAACTATTATATAGTAAGTTTGTAAGAGGAAGAGATAGTGGTCTAGGACAATCGTTTAATTTTGGTTTAAGGGCAATTTTTTAATAGACTGTTAGAAATCGAACTATTTTTTTTATCTTCAACTAATAAATTTGCATTTTAATACCTTGTATATGGAACATGTAGTTATAATAGGAAACGGAATATCAGGTGTCACTTTAGCAAGACATATTCGTAAAAAATCTGATAAAAAAATCACAATCATATCTGCCGAAACTGAGCATTTTTTTTCTAGGACAGCTTTAATGTATGTATATATGGGACACATGAAGTTTGAACATACACAACCCTATGAAAATCATTTTTGGAAAAAGAATAAAATTGAACTTGTTTTTAATAAGGTTGAAAAAGTAATTACAACTAAAAAAACATTGGTTTTAAGTGATAATACTCAACTAAAGTATGATAAGTTAGTAATTGCTACAGGGTCAAAATCAAATAAATTTGGCTGGCCAGGTCAAGACTTAGAAGGTGTTTTAGGATTATATCATAAACAAGATTTAGAACAATTAGAACAACTTTCGAAAAATGCAAATCATGCTGTTATTGTAGGTGGTGGATTAATTGGAATTGAATTAGCTGAAATGTTAATATCAAGAAAAATACCTGTAACTTTTTTAGTAAGAGAAACTAATTTTTGGGGAGGAGTTTTGCCAGAAGGAGAAGCTAAATTAATTAATAAGCATATTATAGAACATCATGTAGATTTAAGACTGGAAACCAATTTGAAAGAAATCCTTTCTGATGAAAATGGAAGAGCAAAAGCTGTTGTTACAGAATCGGGAGAAGTAATAGATTGTAATATAGTAGGTTTAACAGTTGGAGTATCGCCAAATATAGATTTCCTGAAAGATTCAGATATAAAAACCAATAGAGGTGTTTTGGTAAATCGCTTTTTAGAAACAAATATCCCAGATGTGTATGCTATAGGTGATTGTGCAGAACAGCATGAACCAATTGGAAATAGAAGAAATATTGAAGCAGTTTGGTATACAGGAAGAATGATGGGAGAAGCATTAGCACAAACATTAACAGGAAATAGAATAGAATATAATCCAGGACATTGGTTTAATTCAGCAAAGTTTTTTGATATTGAATATCAAACTTATGGTTGGGTTTGGGCAAAGCCTAAAGAGTATGAAAAACAATTTTATTGGGAACATACTTCAGAAAAGAAAGCAATAAGGATATCATATCATAAAGATACAAATGAGTTTCTAGGGATTAATACATTCGGAATTAGAATGCGACATGAATTTTTTGATAAAGCTCTTACAGAGAGGCAAAGTGTAGAGTTTGTAATAAATCGTTTAAAGGAGGCTAATTTTGATCCTGAGTTCTTTGCAACATATGAAAAAGAAATCGCTGTACAATTTAATCGCCAATTTCAAACTATAAATGCCTAATAATATGGAAAAATCTACCCAAAATCTAGCAATTACAGCAACAAGTACATCAATTAATGGATTACAAAAAATAGGATTGTTTTTAGGTTTCTCCGGACTTCTAGTTTTAGCTTTAAGTTTTTTTAATATAGAAGCTTTAAACAATTCAGTTTGGTTGACTTTTTCTTTACTAAGTATTACTGTTGGATGCATTGTATATGCAAAAGGTTTATATGCTAATAGACCTGAAGGAATAAGTAATACAGGAGTGTTTTTTAGTAGTTTAAGTTTTAGAGGAACAGTAGCTTGGTTAATAGGAATTATTTTAACCGCATTCTATGTTTTTTTATATTGGTTTCCAGAATATTTAGGATTAGGGCAAAATGGAGCATCAAATACAGGGATTGTTGCGTTTTTTGATCCACTAAGCCTCTTTTTAAACGGAAACGTAGCAAGTCAATGGTTTGTTTATGGAACATTGTATTGCGTTGCTATACTAGGTTTAGGAATTAAATTTATGTATAAATACAGGCATAATAAATATCAATTATTTAGAACAGGTTCTGTAATATTTTTTCAATTAGGATTTGCTTTTCTTTTACCAGAAATATTAGCAAAACTGAATCCATCAGATGCTTATTATGCAAAAGATTTGAAAAACATGTGGCCTTTAAATTATTACTTTTTTGATGAATGGCATGTGAACAATATGTTACAAGGAGGCAATCTGGGAATGTTCATGTTATTATCAGGATTAGCCTTGATTTTTATTATTTCACCTATACTAACATATTTCTATGGTAAAAGATGGTATTGTTCATGGGTTTGTGGTTGTGGAGGATTAGCTGAAACGGCTGGAGATTCATTTCGTCAATTATCAAGTAAGAAAGTCTCAGCATGGAAATTCGAAAGATGGCTAATTCATCTAATTTTGGTATTTTCTTTTGTAATGACTGTGGCTGTTATTTTTACTTTTTTAAATAATAATCCAGAAAAATATTTAATTTCTAAAAACCAATTCATCTACTTTATCGTATCTTTTATAGGAGTCTTCACTTTTGTGTTATACAAATTCAAAAAGAATGATTTAGATACTGATGCAAAGTTTACAATAGGGTCATTATTAGCCATTATGGTATTAGTAATAGTAATGAATTTTTATTCAGGAAATCATAATATATTCTTTTTAGATAGTTATAAATTGCGTGAGTGGTATGGTTTTGCAATAGGTTCAGCTTTTAGTGGTGTAATAGGTGTTGGATTTTATCCAATATTAGGAAATAGAGTATGGTGTCGCTTTGGTTGTCCAATGGCAGCAATTTTAGGACTACAACAACGATTATTTTCTCGATTTAGAATTACAACAAATGGAGGACAATGTATTTCTTGTGGAAATTGTTCAACATATTGTGAAATGGGAATAGATGTTAGATCGTATGCTCAAAAAGGTGAAAATATAGTACGCTCTTCTTGTGTAGGATGTGGAGTTTGTTCCGCAGTTTGTCCAAGAGGAGTATTAAAACTAGAAAATGATTCCGAAAAAGGAAGAATTAATTCTAACGAAATCTTATTAGGTAACGATGTTAATCTATTAGATTTATTAAATACTAAATAATAATGAAAACCTTTATTTTAATTATAACTTTACTATTTGCTTTAAACACAGAACAACATTATGTGAAAAATTATTATTCTAATGGGAAAATGAAAGAAGAAGGATGGATGAATAATGGGAAAAAATGCAAGTATTGGTTTTATTATTATGAGAATGGGAATACAAAACAAGAAGGGCATTATGAAAATAATAAAAAAGTGAATTGGTGGATTTATTATGATAAAAATGGAGAAGTACTAAAGAAAACAGAATATAAAAATAATGTTCCAAATGGATTTTCAATAATATATAGAGATGGAGATGTTGTGAAAGCAGAAAAATATTCTGTTGGGAAAAAAATTAAAGAATGGCATTCAATTGCCGAATTTAGAAGGGATAACCCTAATTTTTAATGAAAAATATTAAAGTAATTATACCTGCCTATAATGAAGAAAAGGCAATTATTAATGTTATAAAAGAAATTCCTGAAATTGTTACAGAAGTTATAGTAGTAGATAATAATTCTACAGACCAAACTTCAAAAGTAGCAAAAGAAGCAGGAGCAACTGTATTGTTTGAGTCTCGAAAAGGATATGGTTATGCATGTTTAAAAGGATTAGAATATATAAAAAACTCAGAAGACAATGTAGATATTGTTGTTTTTTTGGATGGTGATTATTCTGATTATCCTGAAGAGTTAATTAAAATTGTTGATCCAATTTTAAATCAAAATATAGACTTTGTAATAGGAGCTAGGGTTAAAAAACTTAGAGAAAATGGCTCAATGACACCGCAACAGGTTTTTGGAAACTGGTTAGCAACATTTCTAATGAAACTTTTTTTTAATGCTAATTTTTCAGATTTAGGTCCTTTTAGGGCTATTAAATATGAAAAATTAGTAGCTTTACAAATGGAAGATAAAACGTATGGATGGACAGTTGAAATGCAATTAAAAGCATTGAAACAAAAGTTGAATTATACGGAAATTCCCGTTCGATATAAAAACAGAATAGGGGTTTCAAAAGTTTCTGGAACCGTAAAAGGAACAGTAATGGCAGGTGTAAAAATAATAGGTTGGATACTAAAATATACCTTTAAAAAGTAATGACATATTTAATACTTTCTTACATCACATTATTTTTTTATAGTCTTTCCATTATCTTAATTTTTTTCTATAGTTTGGCTCAGTTTAATTTGTTATTGAATTATCTGAAGAACAAGAAGAAAAATATAAATGAAAGCAGAGAAAAATTTGATTTTACTAAAGAATCTGAAATACCTTATGTGACAATTCAATTACCTATTTTTAATGAAAAATATGTAGTAGAAAGATTGTTGAAAAGTATTTCATTGTTAGATTATCCAAAGAATAAATTAGAAATTCAAGTTTTAGACGATTCTACAGACGATTCAGTTATTCAAACTAAAAAGTTTGTTGAAGATTATGCGAAAACAGGATTAAACATTCAACATATAAGAAGACAAAATAGAGTAGGATATAAAGCAGGAGCATTAAAAGAAGGCTTGAAAATAGCAAAAGGAGAATTCATCGTAATATTTGATGCTGATTTTATACCCAAACAAGACTGGTTATTAAAAACAATCCCATATTTTAAAAATGAAAAAGTAGGTGTTGTGCAAACACGTTGGGGACATATCAACAGAGACTTTTCAATCCTTACAAAAATACAAGCATTTGCTTTAGATGCTCACTTTACATTAGAACAAGTTGGACGTAATTCAAAACAACATTTTATCAATTTTAATGGAACAGCAGGTGCTTGGAGAAAAACCTGTATTATTGATGCTGGAAATTGGCAAAGCGATACATTAACAGAAGATTTAGATTTAAGTTATAGGGCACAATTAAAAAAATGGGAATTCGTTTATTTAGAAGAAATAGAAACTCCAGCAGAATTACCAGCCGTTTTAAGTGCTGCACGTTCGCAACAGTTTAGGTGGAATAAAGGAGGAGCAGAAAATTTCCGAAAGATATCTCAAAAAGTAATTGCAGCACATAATATAAAATTAAAAACAAAATTTCATGGATTATTACATTTGTTAAATAGCTCCATGTTTTTGTGTATTTTCACAATGTCTGTTTTAAGTGTTCCAGCCTTGTTTATAAAAAATCATTATCCTCAATTAAATGTTTTTTTTAATATAATGGCATTTTTTGTTATTACATCAATCCTTTTTTTTATTTGTTATTGGTATACATTTAAAAATTTACGTGGTGGTGGCTTAAAAAGTTTTTTAAAATATGTTTCATTGTTTTTTACTTTTTATTCTATTGCAATGGGATTTTCTTTTCAAAATTCAATAGCTGTTTTAGAAGGATTATTTGGCAAAAAAAGTGAGTTTGTTAGAACACCAAAATTTAATATTGAAGCTCTAAAAGACAAATGGAGAGAGAATGTTTATCTTTCTAAAGCAATCTCTAAAAACACTATTGTAGAAGGACTGTTAATGTGCTATTTTTTATTTGGAATGTACAGTGCTTTTGTCTTAGATGATTTTGGATTATTTCCTTTTCATTTAATGTTATTAATAGGTTATGGCTATGTGTTTATTAAATCATTCAAATCCGCATAGTATTGGATAATTTAGTCGCAAAATATAAGAAACTATTTTTAATAATTCTGTCTATTTTAGCTTACATTGGGTTAGGATATTTTGTGCCAAGAGAAAATTTTATCTATTTAGCATCATTATATACGATTACATTTTTATGCTTTTATTATATATATAAGTATAAAATGGAATATGATGATAAAATACTTTTCAGGCTTGGGTTATTATTCCGTTTTTTACTTCTTTTCTGTTTGCCTTTTTGGTCGCAAGATTTTTATCGATTCATTTGGGATGGTCGCTTAATTTTGTCAGAGATGAGTCCTTATGCGTTTAAACCACAAGATATTATAGATTCTGTTGCTATTTCTCAATCAAAAGAATTGTTTGAAGGAATGGGAAGTTTAAGCGCTCAACATTATTCAAATTATCCACCTGTAAATCAAATCCTTTTTGTTATTGCCGCTATTCTTTCGTCAAAGTCTATCTTCTTTTCTGCATTTATCTTAAAGATAATTGTTTTATTAAGTGATGTTGGAATTTATTATTATGGCAAAAAAGTATTGCGAATATTAAAAATAAATCCAAAGCGAATCTTTTTATATTTTCTAAATCCATTAGTTATAATTGAATTAACAGGGAACCTTCATTTTGAAGGAGTGATGTTGCTGTTCTTTGTTATGGGATTGTACTTTTTCTTTTTAGAAAGAGAGATAATTAGTGCTGTTTTAATAGGTTTGTCCATTGCTACTAAATTATTGCCATTATTACTGCTTCCATTCTTTTTTCAGAAATTAAAACTTAAAAAAAGTATAGTTTTTTATAGTATAATTATAGGATTAAATGTTTTGTTGTTTTTACCTTTTATAACAAAAGATTTGATAGCAAATTATTCAGAAACAATAGCATTGTGGTTTGTTAATTTTGAATTTAATGCAAGCTTTTATTATTTATTCAGGGAAATAGGTTTTTATATTAAAGGATATAACACTATTGGAATTATTGGAAAAATCACACCTGTAGTTTCAATTTTGATTATTCTATTCTATTCATTGTATAAAAAAAATATTGATGCTAAAGAAATGTTGACGAATAGTTTAATTGCATTGTCTTTTTATTTTTTTATATCAACTACAATTCATCCGTGGTATTTAATTAATCTAATGCTTCTTTGCATTTTTACAAAATTTCGATTTCCAATAATTTGGGCATTTTTTGTAATCTTGAGTTACTTTGCTTATAGTCAAACTCCTTTTAAGGAAAGCTATGTTTTAATATTTTTAGAATATTTATTTGTTATAAGTTTTTTAATATATGAGAGTTTTCCTAAAATCTTTAAGAATAATAGTGTAAAAATGTTTTAAACTTGGATTGATATATTTTTCTTTTGTATGAAAAATTGACAATTAATTATGTAAAAAGGAATATTATAAATTTAAATATAAAATCAATCTTTGTAACTTAAAAACGATATAATGATTGAAATTACTAGTGATAATGATTTGTTTACTATTTTAAAAGATAACGAATTAGTAATTGTTTTGTTTTATGCAAATTGGTGTAGTCCTTGTCGTAAAATGAAAAAAATATTAAAAAGTATTCATGATGAATTTAAAATGATTAGAATTATCACTATTGATATTGAAAGAGATTCCAATTTGTTTTTGGATAATGATATTAATGTAATACCAATGGTACATTATTATAAAAAAGGACATGTTTTTTCTAAAGAAAGCGGTTTGAAATCTTCTGAATATCTGAAAATGAATATTGAAGCTTTAATAAAAATACCTTTAAACTAGTCAATAAAAATTAAAGTAGTTCTAAAACTCTTTCTAAAGCCATTCCTCTCGATCCTTTTATAAGTATTAAATGGTTTTGAAATAGAGTCCTCTCAAATGACTTTGAGAAATTTTCATAATTGTCAAAAAAATCAAAATTACTATCTCCAATTTTATTTTTATAGAAATCATTACCTATGAAATAACATTTTAATTCTTTTCCAATTAAAGATTCTATGATTTTTTTATGTTCACTTTCACTTTCATTTCCTAATTCAAACATGTCTCCTAGAATTAGTATTTTATCTTCTTTGTCTAATTGTAAGAAATTTGTAATTGCAGCACTCATGCTGCTTGGATTTGCATTATATGCATCTAAAATGATTTCGTTATCATTTTTTTTGATTAATTGTGATCGATTATTTGTAGGAATGTAACTCTCTATGGCTTCTTTTATCAGTAAATTGTCTATGCTAAAATAATTACCAATTGTTATAGCGGCATTGATGTTGTTAGCATTGTAAATTCCTATTAAATTTGAATGTATATTAATAGAATCATACTCAATATTTACCATTGGATTAGCTTCAATGCTTTTTATTTTAATATCACTATTATAGTTTTGAGAAAAAGTATATCTAGTAATTTTTTCTGTTTTAGAAGATTGAAGTTCGTCATCAAGATTTACGAAAGCTATTTTTTCATTTTCATACAAATAATCATATAATTCGCTTTTTCCTTTTATGACACCTTCAATTCCACCAAATCCTTCTAAATGTGCTTTTCCAAAATTTGTAATATATCCAAAATCAGGTTCGGCGATATTACATAAAAATTCAATTTCCTTTTGATGATTAGCACCCATTTCTACAATTCCTACTTCTGTTTCTTTAGTAAAAGACAATAAGGTCAATGGTACTCCAATATGATTGTTAAGATTGCCAATAGTTGCTTTGGTTTGATATTTTTTGGATAAAACAGCATGAATTAATTCTTTGGTTGTTGTTTTTCCATTACTTCCTGTTAAGGAGATAATTTTTAGTTTTAATTGTCTTCTATGGTAATTAGCTAATTCTTGTAGTGTTTTAAGAGTGTCATCGACAAGGATTGTTCTGTTGTCTATAAAGTAGTTTTTGTCATCTATGATAACATATTTTGCACCTTTCTCTAATGCTTGTTTAGCAAAAGTATTTGCATTAAATTTTTCACCCGTTAGAGCAAAAAATAAGTTTCCTTGTTCAATTTTTCTTGTATCAGTTGTAATAGAATTACAATCAAGAAATTTAGAGTAGATGTCTTTAATATTCATATAGCGAAGATAATAAAAAAGCCCTTTTCTTAAAAAGGGCTTTTTTATAAAAAATAAATATTTTTTTAGAATTTAGGATTACCTCTAGGAGTCTTTTTATTTGACTTAGGACCTACTTTTGACATTGCATTTCTAAATCCAATATAATCAGTAGCCATATCTTGAGGGAAATATCTTCTTGAAGCTGGGTCTAACCAATATGCTCTATCTCTCCAAGAACCACCTTTGTAAACTCTTACATCGTCATTTACTAATGTTGTTCTTTTGTCAGACTTGTCATATTTTTTGATAATTTGACCAGCGCTATCAACAGATATTGAATGCTTTGGTGATTCATACATTCTTGTTTTATCGTCTTTTTTCTCTCCTTCTTCTTCATCAGAAGTGTTAAAGTTGAAATAACGAGTTGAAGGTTTATCACCATCTCTATAATTTCTATTATCAGAAGTAGAGAAGTTTTGTCTTAAATATGTTTCGTTATCATCTACAGGAACTTGTGCAAGTTGTCCTGGTAAATTTCTAGCCATAATTCTACCATTACTTAAAGTGTCATAGGTAATATTATCAGCAGTTACGATTTCTGTAGATCCATCTTCACCAATTTTGTTTTTCATATAAACATTTCCTCTATAGTAGTTGAAGTCATTTGCTTCATCGTCTACCATTGGTCTGTAAACATCAGCAACCCATTCTGCTACGTTTCCAGCCATGTCATATAAACCAAAATCATTTGGCGGGTAACTTTTTACTTTATTAGTAATATCAGCACCATCATCACTCCATCCAGCAATTCCTCCGTAGTCTCCTTTTCCTTGCTTAAAGTTTGCTAATTGATCACCTCTAAATTGTCTTTTTCCTGAACGAGTATATTGCCCACTCCAAGGATATTTCTTTTGTCCTTTGTATATGTTGAATTCTCTACTTCCTACTAGTGCGATTGCTGCATATTCCCATTCAGCTTCTGTTGGAAGTCTGTATTCAGGTAATATTAAGCCAGAATTTCTTTGAGCATATACATTTTTAGCTGTGTCAGCTACTTCTTTTTTACCACCATTCATTTCTCTTTTGTAAACAATGTCTTCGTTTCCACCAAAAGTTTGTCTTGGTGCAGCAAGATATGTTTCAGTGTTGAATGAAGACTCAGCAGTTACATCTGTACCTAATTTGATTTTTGCGTCTTTTTTCAAATATCCATTTTTTTCTAAGATATTTTCATTAACGCGGTCTGTTCTCCACTTACTAAACTCTACAGCTTGTATCCAATTAACACCTACTACTGGGTATTCTGAATAAGCAGGGTGTCTTAAGTAGTTATTAGTCATGGTTTCGTTATAACCTAAACGATTTCTCCATACTAATGTATCAGGAATTGCACCTGTGTATATATTCTTGTAATTTTCTTCTGTTGGAGGGAAAACCGTTTTTAACCAGAATAAATATTCTGTGTACATTAAATTAGTCACTTCGGTTTCATCCATGAAAAATGATTGCACATGCTGTTGACTAGGAGCATTGTTCCAATCATGCATTACATCATCCTGTACTTTTCCCATTGTAAAAGTTCCTCCTTCTACAGGAACCATTCCTGGAGGAGTTTCTTGTTTTGAGAATTTAGAATTGTGTTGAAATCCACCATTCTTGTCATTGATTTTCCATCCAGTTGCTCTAGAACCACCTTTAGTCCCAGAACTTTTGCTACAACTGGTAAAACCTATAGCTATTGATAATATCAATAAAGCTTTCATTGTCATAATTTTCTTAATTTTCATACTCTAGTAGGTGTATAAATTTGAGTCGCAAGATAGCAATTATGTGTTAAATTGCAACATGTTTTTAAAAAAATGTAAAAAAAAATTAATTTTTTGTTAAAACTGTCTATATGCTAACGTATAAATTTATTTTTTATTATAAATAATAGGAATATGATAAATATTTTTTTCTATTTGTAATATTAAAAAATATATTACGTTTTATACATAATGAAAAAAATAACTGTATTTATATTTCTTTTACTTGGATTATTTGTTTTTTCTCAGAATCAGCAAACTATAGCTATTCAATGGGAAGGAAGTGTTTCGTTTGACGAGCAGGATTTTACTGTTAAATATCCAAGTTTTAAGGGAGAATTTTATAATTTAAATGTTGCTTCAAGGTCTCTTTTGTATAAAAAAGAAGAGTTTGTTACGAGTTTAATTGATGAAAGTTCTTTACAAATTTCAAATATAAGTTATAAATCTATTTCAGAAGAAGAACTTTTAAATCTTGATAAAAATAAAATACCAACTTCAATAAAAGCTGAAATTGAATCTGTTATTGCAAGAGGCCAATATGTGTCTTTATTCAGTTTTTCACCTATAATAAAGGAAGGGAATGATTATAAGAAAATAACTTCATTGTCTTATAGCTATAATTTTAAGAATTCTAATTTAAATAAAGGGGGTAATAGTCTTTTTGGTGTGCAAAGTGTTGAAAATTCGGTACTTTCTTCTGGGAATTGGTATCGTTTTTATGTAGAAAAATCAGGAGTCTATATAGTTTCTAAAACGTTTTTACAAAGTCTAGGGCTTGATGTTAATGTTGATCCAAGAAACATTAAGATTTATGGTAATGGAGGAAGAATGTTACCTTTGTTGAATAGTGCGTCATATCCAATAGATTTGGAAGAAAATGCTATTCAATTTATAGGAGAAGATGATGGTGTTTTTAATGATTCAGATTATATATTGTTTTATGCTGAAGGGGTTGATACATGGAATAAAGAAAGTTTGACTAAAAATAATTTATTTGCTGATAAATCCTATTATTATGTAACTTCTTCAGGTGGTCAAGGAAAAAGAATTCAGAATGCATTAGAGCCTGTTGGTGCTCCCGATTTTAGTTTCTCAAAATTTGATGATATAATTATTCATGAAAGAGACTTGGTTAATGTTGGGAAAGTAGGAAGAAGGTGGTTTGGAGAACAGTTTAATATTGATGATGATCAAGTTTTTGATTTTGAAATTCCTAATATAGATGTAAGTGTTCCAGTTGCAATTAAGGTTAATTTGGCTTCTAAATCATTTGGATCTGCTTCTTTTAGTGTAAAAGCGAATAACCAAGTTTTGGGTAATGTCCCTTTTCAAATAGCTACTGGAGGAGCATTAGGTTATGAAAATATTTTAAATGCTAATTTTAATGCAGTTTCTTCAAGTGTTTCTATTGGTTTGAAATATAATAATGGAGGTGTTCCATCTTCAAATGGGTATTTAGATTTTATTATGTTGAAAGCAAAACGAAATCTTCAAGGCTATGGAAAGCAGTTTTTCTTTTTTAACAATCAAGAATCTAATAATATTGGAGTTGGAGAATATCAAATTGCTAACGCTTCTGGTATTACCCAAGTTTGGGATGTAACAGATATTTTTAATGTTAAAAAATATTCAAATAACGGACAATCTAATTTTTCTTTTAAAGTTACGCTTGGTTTTGAGAAAAAATATATTGGAGTTGATGCAAGCGATTATTATAGGCCATCTAAAGAATCAAGCTCTCAAGTTTTAAACCAAAATTTAAAGGGCACTATATTTAATGATAATCAAGGAGTTTTTCAAGATATAGATTATTTAATAATCACGCCATCATCATTGATTAGTCAAGCTGAAACTTTAGCAAATTTTCATAGGAATTATTCCAATTTGATTGTTAAAGTTGTTTTATTAGAAACAATTTATCAAGAATTTAGTTCTGGAAAACAAGATGTTGCCGCTATTCGGAATTTTGTAAAATATGTTTATTGGAATGCTTCTTCTCCTGATAAAAGAGTTAAATATCTTAATCTTTTTGGAGATGCATCTTATGATTATAAAGATAGAGTAGTGAATAATACAAATATTGTTCCTGTTTTTCATGGATTTAACCCAAATGCTAATGAAGTAAATAATTCTTCTAATATGTCTTTGTTTATTTCATTTATGTCTGATGATTTTTATGGACTAATGGATGATAACGAAGGGCCAATGGTTAATAGTATTGATGGAATAGATATTGCAGTTGGAAGAATGTTAGTGTCATCATCAGTTCAAGCTCAAGAAATGGTAAATAAAGTGATTGAATATCATAAAGAAGAGTCTTATGGAAGATGGAGAAATAATTATGTTGTATATTCAGATGATGCAGATACTCAAGGAGATTCACAATTGCAATTTGCATTAAATGCTTTAGCAGATGATTTAGTTGCGGCAAAACCATTTGTCAATGTCAAGAAAATTCATACAGATGCTTATATTCAGCAAATAGCAGCAGGAGGAGAACGTTATCCAGATGCTAAAAATGATTTTTTAGATGCAATGCAATTAGGAGCGTTAGTGTTTAATTATTTAGGACATGGAAATGAAGAGTCTCTAGCAAGAGAGAGATTGTTTGAAAAGCTAGATGCTCAAAATTTAAATAATCATTACCGATATCCGTTGTTTATTACAATAACTTGCGATTTTACTCGTTTTGATGATCCAAACAGGTTTTCAGGTGGAGAATATTTATATTGGAATCCTGCTGGAGGAGCAATAAGTACAATTGCTACAACAAGAGAAATAGGGGTAACAACTGGTTTGGTGATGAATGATTTGTTAAATGAGAAATTATATGCTTTCGGTTCAGATGATTATCCGACTATAGCAGAGGCTCTTAGGCAAGTAAAACTTCAACCAGGAACATCAAGTAATAGAAGAGTTGTTTTTTATATTGGTGATCCTGCTTTAAAATTAGCTGTTCCAAAACCTAAAGTTGTACTTACTGAAATAAATGATACACCTGTGGCTTCGTTTACTGGAACCTTTCAAGCGTTAAGTTTAATGAAGATTAAAGGTGCTTTAGTTGATGAAAATGACGCTGTAATTACAAATTATAACGGAGATTTAGCAGTTCAAATCTTTGATAAAGATATTAATAGAACAACTTTGGGTAATAATGGAGTAGTTAATGGTGCGGGACAATTAATTACAATGGATTTTACAACGCTCGGAGAAACAATCTTTAGAGGTAATGCGTCATTAAATAATGGGATTTTTGAATTAAGCTTTGTAGTTCCTCAGGACATAAGAATACCTGTTGGAAATGGAAAAATTAGCTTTTATGCTAAACGTAATAATCCAATGTTAGAAGATCAAGCTGGATATAGTAGAGATATTCTTATAGGTGGTGTTAATGTTAATGCACCAACAGACGAAACACCTCCTACTGTTAGACTGTATATGAATGATGAAGGATTTGTTTCAGGAGGAATTTCAAATTGCTCGCCTATATTATTAGCATTTCTTGAGGATGAGCACGGAATTAATACAGCAAGTGGAATTGGACATGATATAGTGGCTATTTTAGATGGCGATGAATCAAATCCATATATACTAAATGATTATTACGAAACAGAAAATGATGATTTTACAAAAGGAAAAATTAGATATCAGTTTAGAGATTTATCTCCAGGTTTGCATACAATAGTTTTTAAAGCGTGGGATGTTTATAACAACCTTGTTACAACAGAGATTCAATTTAATGCAGTATGTGGAGATGATAACCTTACATTAGAAAGAGTATTGAATTATCCAAATCCTTTTGTGAGCTATACAGAATTTTGGTTTACACATAATAGGCCTTTCGAACCTTTAGATGTTCAGGTACAAATTCTAACTATTACTGGAAAACTAATAAAAACAATAAATCAACAAGTAATCACGGATGGTTTCTTATGTAGAGAAATAAAATGGGACGGAAAAGATGACTTTGGTGATAAAATAGGAAAAGGAGTTTATATTTATAAATTAACTGTGCGTTCGGCAAATAATGGAAATCGAGCGGAAAAATACGAGAAACTTGTAATACTATAATAAAATATTATATTTGTCTAATTAATTTAATGTCAGGAATGAGAAAAATTGCATTTTTACTACTAATAGCTTTAACGAGTCACTATACTATAGCCCAAGAAAGGGTTATTACTACTGGAGTTCCATTTTTATTAATTGCAGCAGATGCAAGATCAGCAGGAATGGGAGATATGGGTGTGGCTACGTCAGCAGATGCGTATTCGCAACAACATAATCCAGCAAAATATGCCTTTTCTTTAGAAAAACAAGGATTTTCATTGAGTTATACACCATATTTGACAAGTATCGCAAATGACATTTCATTAGGTCAAGTTACATATTATAATAGAATTAACGAAAGAAGTGCTTTTGCAGGTTCTTTACGTTATTTTGGATTAGGAGATATTCAATTAACAAATGCGCAAGGTGATTTATTGAATACGGTAAGTCCAAATGAATTTGCGTTAGATGGTTCTTATTCGCTTAAACTAAGTGAACGTTTTTCAATGGCAGTTGCAGGAAGATTTATAAGATCAAACCTTAAAATTGCTACAGATAATAATGATGCTTCTGCTGCTTCTACATTTGCAGTTGATGTTGCAGGGTATTATCAATCTGAAGAATTAGCATTTGATGATTTTAATGGTAGATGGAGAGCGGGATTCAATTTTCAAAATTTAGGACCAAAAATCAATTATGATAATGATAATTTAGATGAAAATTCAAACTTTTTACCTTCTAATTTACGTTTAGGCGCTGGTTTCGATTTTATTTTTGATGAATATAATAAAATTGGAGTTTCTGCGGAAGTAACAAAATTATTAGTGCCAACTCCTCCTTCTAGAATTACTGAGGTAAATGAAGATTTAAATAATGATGGTACTATTGATGACGCAGATGTTCAAGTAGCAAATAGTAATGCGATATTAGATTATAAAAAAACAGGCTGGGTAAGTGGTCTTTTTAAATCCTTTGGAGATGCACCAGATGGTTTTTCAGAAGAATTAAAAGAATTTACTTATGCATTAGGTGCTGAATATTGGTATCAAGATTCCTTTTCATTAAGAACAGGATATTTTCATGAAAGTGAAACAAAAGGAGCAAGAAAATATTTTACTCTAGGAGCTGGTTTTAAATATAACGTTATGAAAATTGATGTTTCTTATTTATTCTCAGCATCAAAAGTTAGAAACCCATTAGAAAACACATTACGTTTTTCTCTAACATTCAATTTTGGAGATAAATATGATGAATTATAGAAATTAATATATAAAAATAAAAGCATCCAAATTCTTAATTGAATTTGGATTTTTTTTCCTTATTTATGAAGCAAATTACAATTACAACAACGTTCTCTGTTTACGAATCATTAAAAGAACTTAATCAAGAAGATAGTGCTTTGATGATACAAGCAATAAAAGCAAGAAAAAATGCTTATTCTCCTTATTCAAAATTTAATGTAGGTGCTACAATTTTATTAGATAATGGAGAAGTCGTTCATGGTTCAAATCAAGAAAATGCTGCATATCCTTCAGGATTGTGTGCAGAAAGGGTAGCTATTTTTTATGCTGGAGCAAATTATCCAAACGCAAAAGTTTTAAAATTATTTATTTCAGCATCTCCAAGTGATAGAGAACTAGAAGAACCTATTCCTCCTTGTGGAGCATGTAGGCAATCTATTGCAGAATATGAAATTAAGCAAGAACATGATATTGAAATCTTTTTTATGGGTGGAAGTGAAGGCAAAATTTATAAATCAAATTCTTTGAAAAATTTACTCCCTTTACTATTTGATAAAAAATATTTGTAATATCTCTATGGTTTTTACAGCATTCCAATAAAAAAAGTAAAATTGATAAGAATTAATTTTTTCAATAAGGTTGGATGTAGTATTTTTGCTTTTTGTAAAATTTTACAAAGTGAAAGAACCAGTTTGTAAAAAATTTCAATTTAACAAAATAAACCAAATGAAGCCAATAACAAAAGAAGTTTACCTTAAGTGGTATGAAGACATGCAGTTATGGAGAAAGTTTGAAGATAAACTTGCTGCACTTTACATTCAACAAAAAGTAAGAGGATTTCTACATTTATATAATGGTCAGGAAGCAGTTTTAGCTGGTGCTTTGCACGCAATGGATTTGTCTAAGGATAAAATGATTACAGCTTATCGTAATCACGTTCAACCTATAGGAATGGGTGTAGATCCAAGAAGAGTTATGGCTGAACTTTTAGGAAAAGCAACAGGTACTTCTCAAGGATTAGGAGGATCAATGCATATTTTTTCAAAAGAACATGGTTTTTATGGTGGACATGGAATTGTAGGAGGTCAAATTCCTTTAGGAGCAGGTTTAGCATTTGCAGATAAGTATTTTGAAACCGGAGGAGTTACAATGACTTATTTTGGAGATGGTGCAGCTCGTCAAGGTTCATTGCATGAGACTTTTAATATGGCAATGAATTGGAAACTTCCTGTGGTTTTTATAGTAGAGAATAATGGATATGCTATGGGGACTTCTGTTGAAAGAACTGCAAATCATACCGATATTTGGAAATTAGGTTTGGGTTATGAAATGCCTTGTGGGCCAGTTGATGGAATGAATCCAATAAAAGTTGCTGAAGCAATGCATGAAGCAATCGAAAGAGCGCGTCGTGGAGATGGGCCAACATTCCTTGAAATGAAAACATATAGATATAGAGGACACTCAATGTCTGATGCACAACATTATAGAACAAAAGAAGAAGTTGAAGAATACAAAAAAATAGATCCAATTACACAAGTTTTGGATATTATTAAAGAAAATGGATATGCTTCAGATTCAGAAATAGAAGCAATCGATCAAAGAGTAAGGGATTTAGTAGAAGAATGTGAAAATTTTGCAGAAGAATCTCCATACCCAGATTTAAGTGTGATGTATGACGTAGTCTACGATCAAGAAAATTATCCATTTTTATCTCATAAATTATAATACTATGGCAACAGTAATTACAATGCCTCGTTTGAGCGATACAATGACAGAAGGAACTGTAGCAACATGGCTTAAAAAAGTAGGCGATAAAATTAATGAAGGTGATATTTTAGCCGAAATTGAAACGGATAAAGCAACGATGGAATTTGAATCTTTTAATGCTGGAACGTTATTACATATTGGAATAAATGAAGGTGAAACGGCTGCTGTAGATTCATTATTAGCAATTATTGGTAAAGAAGGAGAAGATATCTCAGGAATATTAGCAGGAGATAAAACATCTGCTACTGAAGAGAATACAAATGTTGAAGAAAAGAAAGTAGAAACAAATGACGCTGTTACAATTCCTGAAGGAGTAGTTGTTGTTACAATGCCTCGTTTGAGCGATACAATGACAGAAGGAACTGTAGCAACATGGCTTAAAAAAGTAGGTGATAAAATTAATGAAGGTGATATTTTAGCCGAAATTGAAACGGATAAAGCAACAATGGAGTTCGAATCTTTTAATGCTGGAACTCTACTTTATATTGGAGTTCAAGAAGGAGATTCTGCACCAGTTGATACAATTTTAGCAATATTAGGACCAGAAGGAACTGACGTTTCTAATATAGTTGCTAATTATAAAAATGATTCAGGTAATAATTCTGCTGAGGAAGTAAAAACTGAAACTAAAACAGAAGAAAAAGAGGCTGTAGTTTCTAATTCTAATACTTCAGTTTCTGAAACTAACTCAGGTGGTAGAATTTTTGCTTCTCCTTTAGCTAAAAAAATAGCTAAAGAAAAAGGAATAAATTTAAGTCAGGTTAAAGGATCTGGAGAAAATGGAAGAATTGTAAAGTTAGATGTTGAGAATTTCACACCATCTTCTGTAGTAACTAAATCAGTTGAAACGGAAGTTTCTCAAGCTACTTCAACAGTTGCAAATGTGAAACCATTTGTTCCAGCAGGAGAAGTATTCCAAGAAGAAATTAAAAATTCGCAAATGCGAAAAGTAATTGCAAAACGTTTAGCAGAATCTAAATTTACTGCTCCACATTATTATTTAACAATTGAGTTAGATATGGATAATGCAATTGCTTCAAGAGGATTAATTAATGCTCTTCCAGAAACTAAAGTTTCCTTTAACGATATGGTTGTTAAAGCAAGTGCTATGGCATTAAAAAAACATCCTCAAGTAAATTCACAATGGAAAGACGATGCAATGATTATTAATCACCATGTAAATATTGGTGTTGCTGTAGCAGTAGAAGACGGATTAGTAGTTCCTGTGTTGAAATTTACAGATCAAATGAGCTTATCTCAAATAGGAGCAAATGTTAAAGATATGGCTGGAAGAGCGAAAACTAAGAAAATTCAACCAGCAGAAATGGAAGGAAGTACATTTACTATCTCTAATTTAGGTATGTTCGGAATACAATCTTTCACTTCTATTATTAATCAACCAAATTCAGTTATTTTATCAGTTGGAGCAATTGTTGAAAAACCAGTAGTAAAGAATGGTCAAATAGTTGTAGGAAATACAATGACTGTTACTTTAGCTTGTGATCATAGAACAGTTGATGGAGCAACAGGAGCTCAGTTTTTACAAACTTTCAAATCATTTATGGAAAACCCTGTTACCATGTTAGCATAAAAAACATAATTACAATATATAAAAACTGTCTAAATAATTTTTTAGGCAGTTTTTTTATGATATTAAATTATTTAAAAAAGGAATAGAGATAAAAAAAACGAACTATTTAAAATAATTCGTTTTTTAAAATCTAACAATTAAAAATTATGGCAATTAATCGTCATCTTCATCATAATAATGTCTTTTGTGTTTTTTATAATGTTTATGCTTATAAACCTTTTTATATGATGGTTTGTGATATTTTACTCTATGAGTTTTAAAATGAGTATAAGGTCTATGACCATGATAATCAATAGCCACTCTGTAACCTCTATTTACATCATAATCTCTGCAGTATCTTGGTAAATATCTTGATCTTACCCAATTATTAGACTCATAATAAATGTAAACAGATGAATGAGTGTCATAATAAGCCTCAATTTCTGGGTAATAATAATATTCAACCTCTTCATAGTGATTGTGAACTTCAGGATGTGAATTCACATTGATACTAATTGCAACTTTTTGAGCATTACTCTGTAATGAAAATAGTATTACAAATGTCGCTGCAAATATTTTAAAACTTTTTCTTAAACTTCCTAAGTTATTTTTAAATGTATATTTCATAAGGCATCTTGTTTGTTTTCTTTTAAACTAAAATCAATTATTGTGCCAAAAACAAACTTTCATTTTTTTTTGAAAGTTTAAAAACTTTTATATACATTTGTAGTATCAAATTAAAGAGATAATAAATGCAATTTAAAGAGGCTAAAAATAAATTCGTTCAAACATGGGGAGCACTTGGCTCTCAATGGGGAATTAATAAAACTATGGCTCAAATTCATGCTTTGTTAATGGTTAGTAATGAGCCAGTTTCAATGGAAGATATTATGGAAGAATTGCAAATTTCAAGAGGGAATGCAAGTATGAACATTCGCGCTTTGATGGATTGGGGAATTGTTTATAAAGAATATAAAGCAGGTGAACGTAGAGAATTTTTTATAGCTGAAAAAGATTTAGACGAATTAGCTGTAAAAATTTCAAGAGAAAGAAGTAAAAGAGAAATAAAACCAACATTAAAAGTATTAAAAGAAGTTTCATCTATTGAAGCCTATAAAACGGAAGAAGAAAAACACTTTATAGAACAGACGGGCAAATTATATGAATTTGTTTTAAAAGCAGATAACGTTTTAGATAAAATTACCGAGTATAAAGACAATTGGTTAGCCAAACTAGTTGTAAAAATAATGAAGAAATAAAGAAAAAAATTTAATCAAAACTTTCATTTTTTTCTGAAAGTTTAAAAATAAAAAAAAGCATGAAAACAATTCTTAAACTAATAAAAGGCATAAATATAGTAGCTTTGTTATTATTACTATTTGGAGCTTATGGGCTGGTTTTTACGGGAATATTGCAAGTTTTAGCTGCTATTTTATTTCTGATACAATTTCCAAAAAATAAATGCATATATGTATATTTTACCTTAGTAATAGTCTTTTTCTGTCTTTGGGATGGTAGTTTTAATTGGCTATTCTCAATACCGATTTTTTTGATCTTTTTCTTAACTTTTATTATTCATAAACAAAATACAATGAACATGAGCTTTTTAACTGCACAATGGAAAAATTTAGCTTTAATTAATTATGAAATTGACGCTTCAATTTTGGAAAAATACCTTCCAAAAGGGACTGAAATAGATTTTTATAACGGAAAATGCTATGTAAGTTTAGTTGGCTTTCTCTTTCAAGAGACCAAATTGTTGGGATTTAAAATTCCATTCCATGTTAATTTTGAAGAAGTTAATCTTCGGTTTTATGTAAAACGTTTTGAAAATAACGAATGGAAGAGAGGTGTGGTATTTATTAAAGAAATTGTTCCAAAATATGCCTTAACTCTTGTTGCTAATACAATTTATAAAGAGCACTATCAAACACTTCCAATGAATCATAACATCATATTATCTGAAGGAAAAATGGATATTGGATATCAATGGAAGTTAGATAACAAATGGAATTCAATTGATGTAACAGTTAAAAGCAAATTACTTCCTATTGAGGAGAATACAGAGGCAGAGTTTATTTGCGAACATTATTTTGGTTATACTAAATTTAATAACAATACAACATTTGAATATGAAGTAAAACATCCTAGATGGAAGCAATATGAAGTAATTAGAACAAAAATTAATGTTGATTTTGAAAATGTATATGGAAAGGAATTTGCCCATTTAAAAGAAATGAAACCAAATTCAATAATTCTAGCAGAAGGTTCTGAAATAAGTGTTGAAAATAAAAGGAAAATAAGATGAAAACGCTAAACAACCATACACTTCTTTATGATGAAGATTGTCCATTATGCAATATTTATACTTCTGGATTTATTAAAGTAAAAATGTTAGATGAAAATGGACGTAAATCATATGCTTCTATAATTAAGGAAGAACAAAATTATATCGATTTTAATAGAGCAAAAAATGAAATAGCTTTAGTTGATACCCAAAATAAAAAAGTTTTTTATGGGATTGATAGTTTACTAAAAGTAATTGGAACTTCATTTCCTTGGATAGAAAAAATAGGAAATTGGAAACCAATAAATTATGGACTAAAAAAAGTATATAAATTTATTTCTTATAACAGAAAAGTAATTGCACCAAGTGTAATTAAAAATAAAAATACAACGGAATGTGTTCCTGATTTTAATGTAAAATATAGAATGTTTTATATTCTATTTGCAAACTTTTTTACTGCAATTATATTGTTTCAATATGCAAAAATGATTACACTTTTACCTAAAGCTAATTTTGGAAGAGAAATACTTTTAGCTATTGGACAAATTGGATTTCAATATTTGTTTATTCAAAAATTAGATAAACAAAAACAACTTAATTATATAGGGAACTTAGTTACAGTTTCAGTAATGGGAAGTTTAGTCTTATTGCCAATTTTATTATTAAACCAATTTGTAATTATAAATGAATATCTAATTTTAGGTTGGTTTGGATTAACTGTAAGTATAATGATATTAGAACATTTCAGAAGAATTAAACTTTTAGAATTACCAAAGTATTTAACAATGACTTGGGTTTTATATCGAATAATAGCATTATTAATCATTTTAAATAGTTGAAAATGAAAAAAATAGTCATAGTAGCAGGAACAGGGTTTTTAGGACAAGTTTTAGTGAATTATTTTAATAATAGTTTTGATGAAATTGTGATTCTAACAAGAGGAAAATCAAGAATGAGAAATAATATTAAATATGTTAATTGGAACACAGTGTCATTAACAGGTTGGGAAAATGAATTAGAAAATACAGAAGTATTAATCAATTTAGCAGGAAAATCAGTAGACTGTCGTTATACAAATAAGAATAAACAAGAAATATTAAAATCAAGAATTGATAGTACTAAAATATTAAATGAAGCCGTTTTAAAATGTAAAAATCCACCAAAACATTGGTTAAATTCATCTACAGCAACGATATATAGACATTCTGAAGATAAGCAAATGACAGAAAACAATGGAGAAATAGGAAATGATTTTTCTATGAATGTAGCTAAAGCTTGGGAAAAAGCTTTTTTTGAAACAGAAACACCAAATACATTAAAAACAGCCTTAAGAACCTCAATAGTATTGGGAAAAAGTGGAGGTGCTTTTGCTCCATTAAAAAGATTAGTACAAACAGGTTTTGGAGGAAAACAAGGTAATGGTAATCAATTTATAAGTTGGATTCATGAATATGATTTTGCAAGAGCTCTCGATTTTGTAGTTCAAGAAAAAATGATTGGAATTGTAAATATTGTAGCACCAAAACCAATTAAAAATAAAATATTTATGAGCCGATTAAGAAAATCAGTTAAAGTATCAATTGGTTTGCCAATGTCAATATCACTTTTAAAAATGGGAGCTAAAATTATTGGTACAGAATCTGAATTAGTTTTGAAAAGTAGAAACGTAGTTCCAGAACGGTTGCTTCAAAAAGGATTTCAATTTCAATTTGATACTATTGAGAAAACATTTAAGAATTTAGTGTCATAACAAACTTTAATATCATTGATAATATAATTTATTTTCGATAGTCTTTTTTATCCTTCTAAAAAATAAAGAAAATAACAATTAACTCTTTAATAAAAAAGATATGACAGTTATACACATTACTACTGAAATAAAAGCTCCAATATTTACGGTATTCAATAATTCTAGAAATATTGATTTGCATCAAAAATCAGCTAGTCAAACGCAAGAAAAAGCAATTGCAGGAGTTACATTAGGATTAATAGAAAAAGGAGAAACAGTAACTTGGAAAGGAAAACATTTTGGGATTTATATTCAACATCAAAGTATCATATCTGAAATGGAATTTCCTACTTATTTTATAGACGAACAATTAAAAGGGCATTTCAAATCATTTAAGCATCAACATTTATTTGAACAAAGAGAAGGTACTACAATAATGCAAGATATTTTGCAATATGAAACCCCATTTGGAATATTTGGAAAATTATTTGATTACTTTCTGTTAAAAAAACACCTTACTAAATTTCTTCTATATAGGAATCAAGTTTTAAAAAATACTTCAGAAAATGAAAAGTTTAATTGAATATTGATTTTTTGCGAATGTTTATTTCTAAAGGAAACCAGAAATAGCCATATAAATTTTGTTGATTACCATTATTATCTAAATTGTAAACTGAAAATATAATTTTAAATTTATTTTTCCCGAAAGAAGCAATAGTAGATTCAAACCAGATAAAATTTTGATTAGTATTAGTTATAGCTAGATCATTATCAGTATTTAAATAACTTGTAACAATATTTCTAGAAGTACAAACTGATGTAAACAAATTAGAAGTTTCTTTTTTTGTATTAAAGTTTTCAATTTCATTTAGCATAATACTATCAGACGAATTTCCATCAATAGAAATCCCTGAAATAGAAATTTTATGATTTTTTTTTGCCTGAAAAAAAACAGAATGTAGAGAATCAGGTAATTTATGATTCGTTTTTTTTGGATAGATAGCAAACCAAGTCGATTCATCTATTTTAATAGGTTCATCATAGTTAATATTTGGATTTGTATATCTTTTTTGAATTTCAACGGTATCAATTACAATCAAAATTTTAAAAATAGACTGTTGAGTTATTGTAGACATCATCATAATAATATATATTTAAATTTAGAAAACACGAACTAGATTTCTCATGTTCGTGTTCTCAATTAAGACCTTATGTTTAATAAAGTTGATGAAAAACTAGGTTGGAACAACAACTTGTGGATCCCAATAGTAATATCCATATAACTCTTGTGTTTGTCCATCACTAGCAAGAGTATAGACAGCAATGTAAACATAGAAGTTTTCAGTTCCGCCTCTAGCAATTTTAGAATCATAACTTGTAAAATTCTGAGTTGTTAAAACAGGTGGAATACCATTTTGTTGTTCAGGATTAGGCTGAACAGCTCTATTTCGAGTAACAATATTAGTAGTAAATGTATTAAAAACTTTATCTCCTTTCCAGTACTCAATTCCATAAAGAATTACTGAATCATCAGAATTTTGTTGAATTGATGTGCCTCTAAAAGAAACATTATCTCCAACATTAGCTTTAAAACTCAAATCTGCTGTTCCTTGACCAGAAACAATTCCTCTAGGACTATAGCAAATCATATATTGACTGTTATGATTTATACCTTGAGCTTTTTTAGGGTCAGTATTCTTTGGAAAATTATTTTTGATGTACTCTGTGTCTATGACTACAAGAACATCGATCTGTGCCGATGAGGCTGCTAAACTTTGACTCATAATTTGTTTGTTTGTTTATTTATTTGTTTCCTTACTCATAAGGCTTTTCAGGTTTTCGCCTCGTTTATTAATGTGGTTTCTGAACTCCACGTTGGGATTTTGTAATATTACTATGTAAAGGTATTTAGTATAGATTGTTTTTTTAACCGTATAAATACCTGTTTTTTAATTAATTATGTTTTTTTTTTGATGTAAAAAGTGTTTTTACGAGTTTAATAAATCAAAATTATAATCAAAAAAAAGAGGTAAGGAATTGAAGTAATAAATAATACAATTATTTTAAAACTGGGAGATGTTTTTAAATGATTAGATTAATTATCTTTAAAATAATTTTTGAACAAAAAACACTTGCAGTTTATTTGATAAACTGCAAGTGTTTTTTTATATTAAATAGGGTTAGTTGTGAATTAGTAATTTTTCTGCTTCAAGTTTTTTTAGTGCTAATTCTAATTCTAGTCGTATCTCTTTATAATTAGAATCATAAGCTAAATTAGTAGTCTCCTCAGGGTCATTCTTTAAATCATACAGTTCATATTCTGTAGGATAAGCTCCTAAAGCGTCAAAATAATAATCAAATTTCCAGTCTTTTGTTCTAATACATCTCAGTCTGTTTGAGGCTTTCACAGCAGAAGGCATATTATTAGCTCCAGCTTTAGTATCGTCATACGTAAATAAAATAGCATCTTGAACAGAAACATCTTCTTTAAGTATAGGAGTTAAGTCTACACCTCGTAATCCAGAAGGAGGAGTAGCTCCAGTTAAGGAAGCTATAGTAGGCATTATATCAATCAGAGAAGCTAAATTCATGGTTGATTTATGTGGTTCATCTGCTGGGAATAATATAGGATTTGATATAATTATTGGAATTCTAATAGCTTCTTCATACGCTACAAATGCTTTTTGGCGTAATCCTCCATGCGAAAGTCCCATTTCACCATGGTCAGATAACCTAAATACAATAGCTTTGTCCGCTAAGCTTTCATTGTTAACGTCTTTTTTATAAAGAGTATCTAAGAAAAAACTAATTTCCTTATCTACCCATTTAAGCATGTTCCCATAGAAATTAATGTAATTTAGTTTTTTTTCATCCGTTTGAAGTGGTCCTAATAATGATGCAGAACCAATTAAAATTTGCTCTTGTGCCATTGGTTTTTTACTTACTAATAAATGTTCATTAACAGTCTTAGGTAAACCAATAGATCCTTTTAAGAAATTGTCATTATAACCATAATCAAACCCACCAGGATAGCATAACACATCATGAGGATTAACTAACGATAATACTAAACAATAAGGTTGATTATCTCCTTTAGAGCGACGTTTTTTAACTTGTTCTAGGAAAGCTATTCCTTGTTGGATATAATCTTTATCATGATTAGCAAATCCTCCACCAAAGTTTTCAGGTTTAGTATCTTCTCCTGCATCAGGTGCTTCCCATCCTTTGAAGCCATATAAGGCTACATCAGATGCGGTTAATCCATTTTCTCCTTCACCTTTGCTTAAGTGCCATTTTCCACGATATTGAACATCATAACCATCATCAATAAGCATTCTGGCCATATTGGGTAATGTATTGCTTAATTCTACTTCTGCGGAAGAATAATCTCCACCAAAAGTTAGAGTTTGTGTTACATTATGTTGTGCAGGATAAGTTCCAGTGAATAAAGTTGCACGACTAGGTGAACACATACAGCTATTACAAAATGCTCTATCAAAACTAAATCCATTTTGTTTTAAGAATGTAAGGCTATGTAAATTTTCTTTTTCCCAACCAATAGGAAAATTTTGAGTGGCTCTTTCTTGGTCAGTAATAATTAAGATAATGTCTGGTTTAGACAATTTTTCAAGTCTTTTTTCGAAATCCATTTTTGTAAGTTTTTATTGTTTGCTTTTTTTTTATTGTTTTTCTTTTAGAAAATATTTTAAGATATACTCAAAATTAAGAGTATTAAAAAGTTATTTATAGCGTATAAATACCTGATTTTTAAAGCTAAAATTGTATTTAGTTTAATTATGGGAAGAAAGCACAAATAAAAAGGAAGTATTATTAAGTATAAAAATTACTTCTATACTACCTTTGTATAAGTAAATAATCAACACTATAAAAGAAAGGTTTAAAAAATGAAAAATAGAATGTTAGCAACTTTTGGAGGTGGGTGTTTTTGGTGTATTGAAGCAGTAATTCAAAGATTAAAAGGGATTGAAAAAATCGTATCTGGTTACGCAGATGGACATATTAAAAATCCTGCTTATCGTGAAGTTTGTTCTGGAAACACAGGTCATGCAGAAGTTGTTCAAGTAACTTTTGATGCTGATGAAATCTCTTATGAAGATTTATTGACTATTTTTATGACAAGTCATGATCCTACAACTCTTAATGCCCAAGGAGCAGATAGAGGAACACAATACCGTTCTATTGTACTTTATCATAATGATGAACAAAAAGAAATAGCGAAAAAAGTGTTTAAAAATGTACAAGAAGTATATACTATGCCTATTGTAACAGAGCTTAAACCATTAGATGTTTTTTATGAAGCAGAAGATTATCATCAAAATTATTACAATGAAAATCAAGAAGCAGGTTATTGTAGAGCGGTTATTGATCCAAAAATAGCTAAACTAAGAAAAATGTATGCCGATAAATTAAAATAAAGAAAGGGAAATGTTATATCTACAAATGTAATACAATACGGAATTAAGCTAAGAAAAGCGCTAGAATTAAAGATGAAAAGATGGATTGATGAAAACGGTAATGAATAAGTCCTATTCAATTATCAAATTATGAAGAAAGGTTAAAGTAATATATTGTTTTTAGCATTGGTGTCTAGGTTGTCATAGTCATGAAGTATTATTACTTCAAAAAATGGTAAATGCATTAAAAGGGAAATGATAAAGCTATCTTTTTAGCGATTCAAACTGTTTTTAAAGGAAATCTACCAATACATGTGATAAAATTATTGAAATGCAAAAAAATAGGATTTAAAAATTTCTTTCAAAACACGATGAAGGTTCGGAAGAAACTCATAATATTTCTTCAGTTATATATGATTATAGAACAAGTGGAACACTTTGGTTTATTTTAATAAATCAAAAAGCAATGTTGTCTTTAATGATTTTCAGTTGAATGTTGAAAAGCAATTGAATTTTTGAAAACATTATAAATTATGCTTAAATTACCAATTATTAAGATTTATGGTGCTAATAGGTGTCATAAAACACAATATTATATTCACTATTTTAAAAGTCGAAATATAAATTTTCAGTTTTACGATGTAGAAGAAAATGAATTTTATGCTGACGAATTGAGAAATTTATATGAAAATAGAAAGTTAAACTTTCCTACAATTGTTATTGGCACAAAGAGATTAAGAAATCCAAAAGAAACTGAAATTGGAAAAGAATTGCAAAAGCTAACAGAGAAGTAACTCTTATATACAACAAAAATGAAACTCAATATAAAAAATAGATTTACTAATGAATTGCCTTCAGATATAGTTGAGGTTAACGAGCCTAGGCAAGTAGTAGAAGCCTGTTTTTCTTATGTGAAACCACAGAATCCTTCAAATCCAAAACTTATTCATTCTGCATTGGAAGTAGCTAATTTGGTAGGTTTATCAAAAGAAGATACCCATTCAGAAGCATTTTTAAATGTATTTTCGGGAAAAGAAGTTTTAAAAAATACAGAACCTTATGCAATGTGTTATGCTGGTCATCAATTTGGACATTGGGCAGGACAATTAGGAGATGGTAGAGCTATAAATTTATTTGAAGTAGAGCATAATAATCAATATTATATGCTTCAATTAAAAGGAGCGGGAAAAACACCTTATTCAAGACGTGGTGATGGTTTCGCAGTTTTACGCTCTTCTATTAGAGAACATTTATGTAGCGAAGCTATGTTTCATTTAGGTGTTCAAACAACACGTTCTTTAGCACTATTATTAAGTGGAGACGAAGTCCTAAGAGATGTTTTGTACAATGGAAATGCGGATTATGAAAAAGGAGCTATAGTTTGTAGAGTGGCACCATCATTTATTCGATTTGGAAATTTTGAAATCTTTGCAGCTCGTGAAGATTATAAAAACTTGAAAATAATAACAGATTTTACCATAAAATATTATTATCCTGAAATAAAAACAGAAGGTAAAGATAAATACATTTCTTTTTTTGAAGCAGTTGCTAATAATACATTAGAGATGATTGTAAATTGGCAGCGTGTTGGTTTTGTACATGGTGTAATGAATACAGATAATATGTCTATACATGGAGTAACTATAGATTATGGGCCTTATGGATGGTTAGAGGATTATAATCCAAATTGGACGCCTAATACAACGGATAACGAACATAAACGTTATCGTTTTGGTAACCAACCTAAAATTGCGCAATGGAATTTATTACAACTTGCCAATGCATTGTATCCATTAATTGATGAAGCTAAGCCATTAGAAGAAATCTTGAATGATTTTTCAAAGAAGTATGAGATGAAGTATTTGAAAATGATGCATGATAAGCTAGGAATTAAAAAGGAAGATGAAAACACAAGAAATATAGTGTATTTATTAACTGAAAACCTTCAGCTTACAGAGACTGACATGACTATTTTCTTTAGAAAATTAAGTGAAATTAACAAAGAAGATTCGGTTGAAACAGCATTTGAAAAAATTAAAAATGCTTTTTATATTATTGATGAGGTAAAAGACTTAACTTTAGATACTTGGTTTTATTGGTTAACCTTATATTTAAATCAATTGAATATAGAAAATCTTTCTAATATGGAACGAAAAATAGCAATGGATAAGGTTAATCCTAAATATGTTTTACGTAATTATATGGCTCAATTAGCTATTGACGATGCAAATAAAGGTGATTATAACTTGTTAAATGAGTTATACGAAATGCTTTTACATCCTTATGACGAACAACCAAAGTATGAAAAATGGTTTGCTAAAAGACCTGATTGGGCTCGACATAAAATTGGCTGTTCTGCCTTGTCATGTAGTTCTTAAAAAAAAATAATATGATAGAAAAAATAGGACTTGGAGGTAGTTGTCATTGGTGTACAGAAGCTATATTTCAATCATTAGTAGGAGTAAATAGAGTAGAGCAAGGTTGGATTGCATCCGTTAATGAAAATGAATCTTTTTCAGAAGCCGTAATTGTTGAATACGACTTAAATAAAATGAGTCTTAAAACTTTAATTGAAGTCCATTTAAACACACATAGCTGTACTTCAAATCATTCCATGCGAGAAAAATATCGTTCAGCAATTTATTATTTTTCAAAAGAGCAAGAAAATAAAGCAATAACAATACTTAATGATTTGCAAAAAGAATTTGATAACAAGATAATTACAAAAGTATTATCCTTTCGTTCTTTCGAAATGAACAAAGAAGAACAATTAAATTATTATTTAAAAAATCCTGAAAAGCCTTTTTGCAAGAATATTATAAATCCTAAGTTAAAGAAAATTATGCGACTTTTTTCAGATACTATTGAGTTTAAAAAAACGATTAACTCTTAAAAATTAAAATTATGCTAAATTGGAATAATATTATACATTTTACGAATAGAGGTAATCCTGACCCAGACAAAAAAGTAGTAAAATCGGATGCCGAATGGAAAGCTCAATTAACAGAAGAAGAATATAGAATAACTCGATTAAAAGGAACCGAAAGACCACATAGTTCAGAATTATGTTCTCTATTTGAGCCAGGAGTTTATGGTTGCATCTGTTGTGATACTTTGTTGTTTGATGCAAATGAGAAGTTTGAAAGCGGAACAGGCTGGCCTTCTTTTACACAACCTATAAAAGAAAATGCAGTAGGTTATGTTAAAGATATTTCATTTGGAATGATTCGAGTAGAAGCAGTTTGTAATACATGCGATGCACACTTAGGTCATGTTTTTCCAGATGGACCAGAACCAAGTGGTTTGCGATATTGTATGAATGCGATATCTATGAAAAAAATGAAATAGAATAATTCACAAAGCCTCGTTTCATATCCAAGCGAGGCTTTTTTATTGAAAGTACTTAACTTTTCTTTTTAATAAAAACTTTCCGAATAGAATTTGTAAACCGTTTATTAGTTGGGTATTGTCTGCGAGGAGTTATATTGTTGAAAATTAATGCAAGGGTAAACAAAATAAGTGTGCCAGATAGCACAGGAGATAAAACATAAAAATATCCTAACTCTTTAATTTTTTCAGTACCTATAATGGCGATTAAAGCTGTTGCGCCACCAGGTGGATGTAAGGTTTTGGTAACTTGCATTAAAACAATAGAGGAAGCAACGGCAAGAGGAGCTGACAACCAAATAATGTCAGGTATTATTTTATAAATTGTGACACCAATAATTGCCGATATTGTATGACCACCAATTAAATTCCTAGGTTGTGCTAAAGGGCTCTGAATTGCACCATAAATAAGAACACAAGAAGCACCAAAAGAGCCAATAAGGAAAATATTCTCAGTTTTTGATAGTAAATTACTTTGTAAAAATGCAATTAATCCAATACCAAAAAAGGCTCCAATAAAAGACCATAAATGTTCTTTGTAATCAACTAATGTTTCTTTATATATGACATATCTTGAAATACGTAATTTTCGTTTTATTTTCTTCTTTACCATTTTTTGTAAACTGAATTAAAGATCTTTTATTCGTTTTTTTCTATAATTAATGTACTTATTGTGTTTAGGTTCGCCAATCATTTGTTTTCCATAAATACTATTATGCCCAGAAACAAGATAAGCAACTACACAAGCTAAGGCAATATAAATGCCACATGAAGAACCAAACAATTCAATACCCATTAACATACAAGCCATAGGTGTATTTGTAGCACCTGCAAAAACAGCAACAAATCCCATTCCTGCTAAAAGACCAGTTGGTAGTGGAATAAAAAGAGATAAAGCACTTCCTAATGTAGCACCAATATAAAATAATGGGGTTACTTCACCACCTTTAAACCCAGCGGAAAGCGTTATAATTGTAAAAGCCATTTTTAAAGCAAAATCATAAGTTGGCATTTGTATTTCAAAAGATTCTACTATGGTAGGAATTCCTAAACCAATATATTTAGTAGTACCAATTAAAACAACAGCTATAGCAACAATTATACCTCCTATAAAAGGACGTAAAGGAGGAAATTTAATTTTAGATTTAAATATTGAGCTTGTAAAATGAATAATTTTACTAAATGAAGCAGCACAAAGACCAAATAAAATACCAGCTAAAACACTATATAAAATAGTTGTAAACGATACTTCAGGAATAGTAGGTATATGATAGTGAGTGTGTTTTGCTTGCCAAAGATCCGTTACTAAATCAGCTAAAATTGCAGAAGCAAAAGCAGGGAAAATAGCATTGTAACGAATTCGGCCTATTAAAAAAACTTCTAAACCAAAAAGTGCACCAGCTAATGGTGTTCCAAAAACAGAACCAAAACCAGCAGCAATAGCAGCAATAATTAAAATTTTTCTTTCACTTGTATTTAGTTTAAAAGGTTTACTAAATTGATCAGCAATAGCGCCAGCCATTTGAAGAGCAGTTCCCTCTCGTCCGGCCGAACCACCAAAAAAGTGAGTAACTATAGTTCCTAAATAAACAAAAGGAGCCATTTTAAAAGGAATAGTTTCTTTAGGCTTATGTATAGTATCAATAAGCATATTATTCCCAGCTTCTACATCTTTTCCAAAATAATGATATAATAAGCCTACAAGTAAGCCTCCTAAAGGAAGAAACATAATAAGCCATAAATGATTTTCCCTAAAATTTGTGGCCCAATTTAAAGATTCTAAAAATCCAGCCGAAGCAGAACCTATACATAATCCAATAATTAAACTAATAAATAGCCATTTTGTAAGATAAGAAATTACAGGAAATTGTTTTAGTAATAAGTTTATTTGAGTTGTAATGCTACTACTGAATGACGGCTTCTTTATTTTATTTTTTTGCATAGTAATCCTGATTAAATGCATTAAACATTATATTAATCAGGCGTCATCAGCTTTTAGAAAGCGGTTGGGTAAGGAAGAACACCATTTCCTTCTATTTCTTTTGCAAATGTAATAATAAAATATAAATATACAATCACTGTCTTAATAGCGATTATTAATATTATTGTTAGTTGTATGTAATAAAAAAGACAGATAATTAACAATTATCTGTCTTTATAAATACTCTATATTTTTTACTTTTTAAATAGGACAGCAATATCCTTGACCATTATATATTACAAGAGCATAAGGACCAAAACAACTATATACTCCTGTATCAGCATTTTGTAAAGCTCTGCTACAATGATCCACAGGAGAAGCTCCGTTTATTTTTTTTAATTCATTTTTTTTCAACTCTTTAACGCCTTCTAATTTTAAATTCTTTTTTAACATAATAAATTGTTTAATTGTTTGATTTTCCATTTTTTTAAAAACATTGGATTTCTGTCTAAATGTTTATTAATGGAATAAATTTAATGATTTTTAGAGTTTAAAAAAATAAAAATAGCTCGTTTTATATTGTTAAGTTGATTTAAATGAGCTTATTGAGTTTTTTAAAGTTGAAAGTTTCGCATTATAAATTGAGTTGAAAAGCCCATTTTTTGGTACATATTTCTTGCCATTTCAGAAGCTTGTAATGTAGCAAAAAGAGCTCCTGAATTTAGAGAATTATTTAAAACAGAATACATTATTTCTTGAGCATAACCTTTTCCTCTCATTTCAGGAATAATACCTAAGCTATGAATTCCAGCAATGTGATTTGTTAAATATAAGATGACAGTTCCAACCACTTCATTTTCATGAAGAACAATAGTATAATTAATTTTCGAATAACTTTTGTTAACTGTTTCTTCGCTTATTTTGTAGCCAAATGCTAACTCAAATGCTTCGCACCATATTTTTGAATCTTTCTCATTTTTAACATTCTTAAAAGTCAAATTCATTGATGTTTTAAATAGGCGAGTAAGATGTAAACTCATACCATATTGAATAGATTTGCTTTTAAAATTATGACTGATAGCGAATGAGTTTTCTTGTCCATTGACAATTTTATCAAAATAAGAAAAAGTAAGCTCAGTTTCATTTAGTGTTATAATTTCTGCAATTTTTAATAATTGATCATCTGTTAACTCATCTGTAGTCCAAATACGATTAGGCCATTTAGAATTTGGAATCAAGCAATAATGAATATTACCAGTTTCATTATAACTATTGAAAGGATTACACACAGTTTTCCAGAGTGAAATAAGATTGTTAATGTTTAATTGAATAATGTCCATAGTTATTTAGTGTTAATTAAAAAAATACCAATAATCATTGCTAAAATACCTAATACTCGTTTTGTTGTTATGGGTTCAATAGGAAGATTAAGCCAGCCAAATTTACCTGCAATTAAAGAAAAAGCCAATTGCCCACAAAGACCTAAAGCAATCATTTTTGAAATGCCTAATTTAGGAATAGTATAGAAGTATAAAGAAATACCAATTACACTAAAAAGACCTCCTACAAACCATAAATACCAAGGAACTTGTCCAAATGTATTAGGTTGAATATTCTCTTTTCCGAAAATTAAGATAAGAACACAGCCTAAAACAGCACTAGTTATAGATGTAGAAATAACGGCCAAAATAGGCTGTTTTAATAAAACACTTAATTGAGTATTAAATCCAGCTTGAATAGCTAAGAAAACACCACCGATAAACGCTAATAGATATACAATAATAAATTTCATAATGCAAAGTTGCAGAGATGAAATTTGTTTTGCATTTACATATGTTGATTCTATAACTTTTTTTTCAAATCTTTTCGAATTCGGCTTAATTGCGTAGGAGTAATTCCCAAATGAGAAGCTATATAATGCAAAGGAATTCTTTTTTCTATATCAACATGTTGATTAATATAGTTTATATACCTAACTTTAGCTTCTTTCATAACTATTTCAATTTCTCGTTGCTCTTTGTCTATTACCCAATTTTTTTCAAGATATGAAATATAGAAGTTTTTTAAATCTACATTTTCCTCAATAAGAGTTCTATATTTTTTATAATCAAAGCTTATGATAATACAATCTTCAACAACTTCTAAAGCAAAATTTGAAGGTTCATTTTTTAACGCAGAAACAGTTGAACCAACGAAATCACCTTCTAAAAATATATTTTTATGATAAGTACTTCCATCGTCATATAAAAAACTTGACACAACGATTCCTTTATACAAAATATGAACATCTTTTGAAATTTGTCCGACAGCTAGTAAATAATCATCTTTTTTTAAGTGTTTAACGGTAGCAATTGACAGCATAAGTAAAGTAGATTTTTCACTTATAGGATAATATGCTGTAAAAAAGTTTTTAATAAAATGTGAATAGGCTTCTATTTCTTGCATTTTAAAGGAGTAAATATTACGAAATAATCTAAATCAGATTATTTCTTTGTTAATTTCATTACAGTAAACTCTCTTTCAACAAAATCACCTATTTTACTCTCTACGTTTTCAGTTTTATTTATAATATCTAATACTATAAAATTTGTTTTTGAAATAAGCTCTTTTAAAGTGTCATTATTATAAAGCATAAATTTATCTTTTACAAAAGGAAGACTTTGCATAAACTTTTTTTGGGCAAAGGTTAAAGTGAAAATTCCATTTGATTTTAAGACTCTGAATATTTCATTTAAAAAAGAAATAGGATCGCTCCAAAAATAAATAGTATTTACAGTGAACAGTTTGTCGAAGGAATTATCTGGAAAAGGAATTGTGTTTCCATCATAAATTTGAAAGTTAACAGTATTATTCAATATAAAATCTTTATTAATCCTTTCAGCTTCGTTTTTCATGGTGTCCGATATTTCTAAACCAAAATATTGAATAGCGTTTCCTTTTTCTAATATTTTATTTAAATGACCACAATTTCCATGTCCAATTTCTAGTATAGAATCTTCATTTTTAAGTTCTAAATTTTCAATAGAGGATAAGGTCATTTTAATGTTAGTATAGTTCATGTTTTCGGCAACTTTTATCCCATTATCGCCAGTAGGACAACTTAATTGCCTTTCAAGTTCAATCAATTCTATTTTTTTAGGTTCCATTTTTAGAACTATAATATTTTTAAAATAAGTAAATAAATAATCTATACCAAATATAAAAAAAGGTTTTCTAAATTGATAAAAAAAACTTTTTAGTTGTTTAGACTAATATGAATTTATCTTAACTTTCAGTGGAAGAATTATTTAGCCTTTCACTCCAATTGTCTTCTTTGTCAAAGGCATACATATATTATAACTCCTAAATTGTCATTGCTAATTGAATTTATTGGAGTTACAATCCATTTATTTTATCATTTTTACTCATAATTAATTCAAATTTAGTATCATTTCCATAAAATACTTTGTCGCTCTTATCATTTGTAGCGATAAATAGCATGTTGTCATTAAAATTTAGTCCGCCACCAATTGGACTTTCCCAAGTTCCTGTACCACTTAAGTTTTTCAAATAAAAAACTGTGCAAAGGTCATTAATAGCTTTACACAGTTAATTATAAGATAGGCAATAAATTATTCCCTATTTATATTAATAGATTACAATAGTATAAAACCAAACATTTGGTGCAGGATTAGAACAATCATAGTCTAATTGCCATCCAGCTCCAGTTACCGCAGGAGCAACAGTTGTTACGCCTGTTGGCACAGCAGGTAAATTGTTATAACTACTACCTACATAAAACAGCATTCTATGGAATACTTGACTATTACCAAAAGACCATGCAATAGGACTTGTAAGTACCGTTCCAGAAGAAGGAGAATTTAATCTTTCCCATTTATCTATATATGGTATACTTGTAGGCGATTCAAATGGAAATCTAAAAACATTAGAAGCATTCTCCAAAGTAAAACTTCCTCCAGGAGGAATAGATATTAACCCAAAAGGTTTACTGTGAAATTCAGGATAAGTTGAAGTCCCTTTTGTAATGATACTAGCAATTTCTACAGTTTGTCCTGTAAAATTATATATTTCAAATGTTTTTTGAGCAAAGTTTTGTAAACCAACTAAAAGTGCTGCAATTAAGATTATTTTTTTCATAATGTTTAATGATTTTTTTGTTGGTTATACATTTCAGTTAGTTTTTTAGAGTATTCTTTCATGGTTAAGCGTACCAGTTCATCAGTAGACAATTCAGCTTTTCCAATAAATTCATCTTTACCAATTGCTACTAATAAATCTTTAGAAGCTTTTTCAGTTTCAAGAATTAGAGTAGGGTTTTGTTTGGTGTTTAATTTGTCTCCTTTTTTAAATTGCATCCATGTTTTCAATGCACTTTCAAAATTTAACATTTCATCTGTTTTTGAAAACGAAATAGTTTCCACGTTTTGTTCAACTGTTGTTTCCTCACTTCCACAAGAAATGAATAACATACCCGATAATAGTATGCTAGATAAAAACAATTTAGTTTTTTTCATAATAAGTAATAATTTAAAAGATTAGTGAATATCCCATTATAATAGTATAATCGCTCTATTCCCTTTCCTTACTTTAATCAAAGTTAGTAAGCGATTTTCCCAAAGCGTTGGTTTATTTGTTATTTGTTTGTTTTATATATTCAATACACTATAATCTGTTTTAAATATAAGAATTATAGATGATTAAGAATATTTTTCATTTTCAAAGTTAAGCTTTCTTTTTACAGTAATCAATACGTATAAATACGTATTTTTTCATTTTTTTGAGATAGTATAAATTTAAGTATTTTTAAAATTATAGAAAAAGTAAAAGAGGTTGAGATTTTACCTTCAACCTCTTTTAAAATTATGTAAGAGTAAGTAATGAACCTAAAAATTATGTTTTATTCATATTCATAGGAAACAACTGTTTTAAGCTTACCTTTATTTTGAGTATGAGTTTTAGGAAAGTTTAAATTATTATAAGTATAAGTGTTGCCATATTTTGTTTTGTGAGTAGCAGTAGATGAAAAATTCAAAAAGTTATGATACGAAATACTTTCTATAGGAAATTCGTTTTCGTGTGGTGCAATCAAAGGCACAATAGTTTGATAATTTTCTCCAAAAACATTCTTTACAAGTAATAACATCGCAGAATTTTTATCATCATAAGTGTAATTATCAATAGATTTATCACCAACTAATCCTTTATATCTAGATAGATTGTCTTTGTAATAATGCATTTCCTTTTTATTGATTATTTTTTGACTTAAATTGCGTTCAGATTCACGTATTATTTTTCCATTTTCTACAACGTAATCAATGTATTTAGTGAATTTAAGAGAACTATTACTGTTTTTAGTAATGGCAATAATTCGGCTTCCTTCATGTTTAAAAGTTACCGTTTTAGTAACATTCTCATCTCCTTCTTCATATTTACTTGTAAATTTTACTAAACGATCACTCTCATCATAAAAATAAGAAGCCACTTCTTTCCATGTACTGCCTTCTCTTTCTTTAACGGTTTTATCTAAAATACCTTTTTTATTATAAAAGAAAGATTGGATAAGATCAGATGTTTTAATACTAGTTAATTTTCCATCTTGAAAGGAGTATGTCTTTGTAATTTTATCTCCATTTAGAGTGTTGGTTTCTACACTTTTAATTTGTTTTAGCTTAACACTTTCATTTGTGGTTTGACTTTGGACTGATAATGACAAAGTAAGCCCAAAAAGAGCTAGTAATTGTTTTTTCATAGGTATTTTTTATTTGATTTGGGGTTGCGAAAATACAAATAAAAAAGAGGCTATTTTTTTGTTAAATCAAGAGAATGCCAGATAGAGTAGAGGTTTATAGTGTTTTTTAACTCTAAGTTTTTCATAATCAAACGGTAGCACGAAAGATATTTTTTGTAAATAAAAAATAGAGATTGTTGTATTTAAAAAAGTTTCATTTTTTTGAAATTACTTTTTATAGAATAACGGGATAGGTTAATCTATTTTTAATTTAAGAGTTCTGTTAATTCTTTTTTCATTTTGTAATTTATCAATTCGATTCCTTTCTTTATGACAATTTGTTCCGTAGCTACATTAAAACCTATTTTTTCAAAAAAAGGCTTTGCTGTTTTGCTTACATCAGCAGTTAATAAGATTTGATTTTGTTTTTTGGCTTCTTTTTCTATAGTTAGATAAAGAGTATGAGCAATACCTTGTCTTTGAAAATCTTTATGAATAAATAAAAGATCGATATAATTTCCATTATCTAAAGAACAAAACCCAACTATAACATCGTTGTTTTCTGCAATTAATAAGTACTGATTCGTTATAATGTTAACCCAACGATCTTTGTTTTCAACGCCTGAAATCCAAGCTTCTAATTGTTCTTTCGTATAATCTTTTTGGCATGTTGAATTTATTGTTTCAACAAATAAGAACTGTAAAATTTCTAAATCACTTAGTTGACCAAATCGAATTGTTATATCTAAAGGCATTTATTCCAAATTTTAAAGGATAGCTGATTTGTTTAATTATGCAAAAATAGAATATAAATTTTTTATTGATTTTTAGGTAAGAGAGGTTAACTTTTTCGTCTACTCAAAGGTAGCAACTCTAAGCTCAACATTTCCTTAATCATACTCCTTCAAAATCTTGAGTATCTCACTCCCTAAATACTTCTTTTTATCCTATAATATAACTGTCCGATTTTTAGGGAAGCTTACAGTTAAAGAAGCTGTTTTTTAAGTTAATTCCTAATCATTTGGCTTATGCTTATGTGGTTTTAACTTTGGATGCTTTGGTTGATTCTCTGGGTTAACTCGTCTTCTTTCATCTGGTGTGCCATCTGGTGTTTTTGGTTTTGGACCTGGCTTAATTGCTTTAATGTTTTCCATAATAAGGATTTTTGATTAATTAATAAATACTTTTTTAAGCTTCTTTAATTGCTATACTTTTAACAACAAATAACTTTAATTTGTTTTACATTTCCTTACGGTAAACCGTAGCCCTAAATATAAACTTTGATTTCCTGTTTGTCAATACGTATTTATACTGATTTTTAACCCTTTTTTGTACGTATTTATACGTACTTAAACCTTATTTTCTCTAAAAGTCATCTTTTTGAACATAAAAAAACCACTCCGTTAAAAGTGGTTTAATATTTTTATCTATAGAAGATTTTTATTTAATTGCAATCAGGATAAAAAACTTCTTTATGATAAGGTTTTTCTTCTTTATATTTTATTTCTTCTTCTTTATTTTGTATTTTGGAGTCAAAAGATTTAAAATTATTGTAATTATTTTTACAAAAAATAAACTCAACAAAATAATAATCTCTAAACCATTCTTTACAATCAAAACATATAATCTTTTTATTTAAGAGTTCTTGGACTTTCTTTTCAGACTTTTTTTTCTGACCAAAAAACTTATCTTTTGAATCTTTAAATAAAATATCAATACCTTCTATATTCCTTATTTCAAAATTAGTTTTAATATTGTAAGGATATTTATTCGTTCCAGGATCGTTAACTAAATTAAATGATAAAAATTGATAACTTTCATCTGATTTAACAAAACAAACAAGAAAATTTACTCCTTTATTCTTTAATTGTTTAATAGAGTCTTTAATTACCGAGTTGTTTTCTGTCAACTCTATGGCTTTTATTATGTTTTTATTAGAGTTTTTATTTTTACAAGAAAAAAACACAGATAACACTAAAAATATTAATACTATTTTGAAGAGGTAAATTCTTTTTTCCATTTTAATGTTTTCTTTATATAATTCATATCATAAACTGATTTCATTCTGTCTTTTCTATAATCTCTTATCAAATCACTACCATTAGGTTGAATAATTTTCCCATTTTCATTATATTGAGAAACTCCTTTTCTACCCCAAACAAAATTACCTTTTCTTGCATTTGCATTTTCCATATCATCCCTACTAGGAGTACTACTGCCTCCTCCATTTAATAAATCTGTATGAGTATGATTACCATAATCTAATGAATAATCACTACCAAAGGTGCTTGGCACAGCTTCACTAGTATTATAGTTATTATCTTTATAACTATAAACAACAATTTGCGCCCCATTTCCTTTATTTTCTCCAAAGAACCCCCAACTAATTTCTTTTTGCTCATAAAGAGATACTTTAGTCATTAAATCTCCAACTCTTGCATTTAAATCAACATCTTCATTTTTGTCTAATCCATCAATCAACAAACCATTTTCAGATATATTTATATTATCTTTTAATATTCTTTGATCAATATTATCAGCAATAACATCTCCATTTTCAGCTATTAATCTGTCTGTTTTATCTTCTGTCTTTTTTGCTAAAGTTATTTGACCATCTGTACCATATTTATAATCATGGTCTGCTTGCATCCCGTCAGGATCATCAAAATACATAGGATTGTTATAAGCGTAGTTATATGGTGTCCATCTTCTACTATTCTCCGCAAGTGGGTCAATGTTCATCCACCTACCTAGTGCAGGGTCATAATTTCTAGCTCCATAATCGTAAAGGTCAAGTCCTAATTCACTTTGCAATTCTTTTCCATTATATTTATATGCATAATTAGGTTGAGAATTATTTATATTATATCCTGAATGCTTCAGTCCAAAAGGATAATAATGATTTTCCTCTAATATTGAGCTTGTAAAATACTCTATACAATTTGAAGGGACTCTAGGCTTACAATAGTATTGTAATTCATCCCCTAAACTACCATTTTTATCTATATCTGAATAACTGACTCTTACGTTTCCTAAATGGTCGGTATAATTAAAAACATAGCTGTAATTGTTTGCTTCATGTTTTACATAGCCCTCAGCATGTGGGAAAAATTGCAATACATTGTTTTTGTATTGAAAACCTCCTGCTAGATAATTGGTTTGGGTTATGGTAGTTGCTTCATTCACTATTTTGCTTACTTTTTGTCCTGTTGCATTGTAAATATAGCTAATAGTATTGGTGCCTACAACTATTTTCATAAGTAAAAAACGCATCACTAACTTTAACACACAAGGTCTTAGTTTTTATTGTTTTCTTCGTTTTAAGGCTTTATATAATACAAAAAGGAACGCAATATTGCGTTCCTTTTCTATGCTTTTTTTCAATTAAACTTTGTTTCTCAATGGATTAATAACTATAAAAATAGGTGTCACTAACTTTGAAACATTACCCCTTTTTACAGAGTGGTTTTGCTTTATTTACTTTGTGGGCACAAGCAAGATGCTTGCGCCAGCGTGGGGGCTGCTAAAAAATTAGCCCATATATTAGATACTTCAGTAGGGTATCTTTTAGGAGAAAACGAACAAAGTGATTTATTCAAAGACCCTTTAATGTTAAAACGATTTCAGGATATTGCTACACTACCCGAAAAAGATAGAGATTGTTTACTTACCACCGTTGACCATTTTATAAAGTCAGCTAAAATAAATATGATGTAATAAAAAAACCAGTTCAAATAGAACTGGTTTTTTTATACTATTAACACTATCACTCTATATCTTCTATAGAAAATCCAGCTTCTAATATAGCAACCGTATCTGTGATTTCTTTGTCAAAATTTACTATAATTTTATTAGGATCGTTTTTAGAGTATTTAATACTATAGAATTTACCTTTGTTCTTGTGAAATCCTTTTTGTGTTTGACCATAAGAATTTACAAAGCGTTTTTCATTTACAAAATATTTAAAATAATACTTTTTTGTTTTAGGAAAATTCTTATAGTGCAAAAATTTAGCTATTGTGGTTTTGCTGTTCTCATTTATTTCTTTTTTATAATTGTAACCTTTAAATACTAAATATCCTAAAACTAATAGAAATCCCAGAATGATAAATTTATAAATATGCTTTTTCATAAAATTAATATTATTTATCTGCTAATCCTGGTGCAACATTTGAACCTGTTTCAATAGTAAATTTCAATACTTCTTTGTATACAGATTCTACAGTATTTCCTGTAGTAAAATTATCAATTTTATTACCTGAATAATTGCTCAGAAGTCCCCCACCAATTTGAAGTAGAGCATGATCAAAACTTTGTGGTGTAGTAGGAGTAAAATTACCATTCATTATATCACCAGCTTTTAAATTAAATGTTTCTCCAATTATAGTTGGGCCAACACCTGGAATAGCAGACGAACCTACTTCTATAACATTTATTTCTAATACATCCCCTCCATTAGCAATGCCTTGTGATAGTGCATTTGAAGCCATACCTGTTACAATTGTTTTTCCTGTTATAGTAGTATATCCTGTGAGTTCTGCTGCAATAAAAGACTGAGCTGTAGGTGCAGCAGCAACTAATACAGGTAATATTAAAGCTGTCCCTACTAAAGTTGCTGCGACTACTCCAACAACTGTAGCAGCTTGACCAGTGGCTCCATGTATATCTCCAATCATTTGATTATAAGCAGGCTTATAATGCTCATTGTAATAATAATCATCAAAAGATTGATAATTTGTACCATTATGTTTATTATACTGCTCAAGTGTAGGTCTTTTATTGTTATCAACACTACTCCAGTCGATCAAATTATAAGTAAAATTTGCAGGTCTTGTTGCTAAACTTTCTTTCTTTGATTTTCCTGTAACTACAACTTCCTTTAAAATAATCGTAGGATCAGTTTCTGGATCAGTACCTTCTAACATTCCTGAAGGATCATTCCATAAAATAGGATTATTAAATGCAAAACGATAAGGAGATAATGAAGGCATAATATCGGTCATCACATCTATTACATTAAATCTACCTATCGCTGGGTCGTATTGACGGAAGTCCATTGCAGTAACATTCAGTCCTAATTCACCTTGCCACTCTCTATGGTTATACTTATACTGGTAATTAGGTTGAGAATTATTCATATTATATCCAGTATGTTTCAGTCCAAAAGGATAATAATGATTTTCTTCTAGTATTGAGTCTGTAAAATAAGTATTGCAAATAGTATATGGATTACCATTTCTGTCATAATGAGTTTCACAACTTTCAACATTTAATTCACCCCCTAAACTACCATTTTTATCTATATCTGAATAACTGACTCTTACGTTTCCTAAATGGTCAGTATAATTAAAAACATAGCTGTAATTATTTGCTTCATGTTTTACATAGCCTTCAGCATGTGGGAAAAATTGCAATACATTGTTTTTGTATTGAAAACCTCCTGCTAAATAATTGGTTTGGGTTATGTTGGTTGCTTCATTCACTATTTTGCTTACTTTTTGTCCTGTTGCATTGTAAATATAGGTAATAGTATTGGTGCCTACAACTATTTTAACAGGCAAATTCAAATAGTTATAGACAATAGCCGTTATGTCTTTGTTTTTGTCTTTTGTTAAGTTTCCATTGTTATCATAAGTATAATCGTTGTCGGTATTAATACCATCTTTAAAACCTTGTGGGTTTGCTTCATAATCAATAACTTTTACTAATTGATTTCGCTTTTCCAAATCATAGAAATATTCTAAATTGTCTATGTGAAATGCATAATCAGGACTATCGGTAGCGCTGTACCTATTTAGAGTTATAATATTTCCATTTTTATCGTAGGTCAAAGCTTCTTTATAAGCATCAGGTGCTGTTGCTGCTCCTCCTGCTTTTGAATAGTTCGCGTCTAACAATCGATTTAGATTATCATAAGAATATTCATATTTTCTTAAAGTATTATCACTGTTTGTTTTCCAAAAAGTCTCTGAAATATTCCCATTGAATAACGCTTTTGAAGCATTTGTTGGATCATTATAACTAATTTTAAAAGCAAACAAATCCTTTTCAGTGGCAATATCGTTGACATCATTAATGCTTTTCAGCCAGCCTCTCACGTTGTAGGTATAATCTACTTTTTGTAGTCCTGTAGCACTTGGGCTTACATTGGTTCCACCTACTTTTTTACTAATCAATTGTCCTAGTTCATCATAGGTGTTTTGGGTGATAAGCTGTTCTGGCAGACTGTTTATTTGTTGTTTGTGTTGGGTTAAACGGTCTTGTGGGGAATAGCTAAAACGATTGGTAACCGTTAGTACTGTAGCGTTCGTATCGTATTTATGGGTGGTAATGGTATATTCGGTTTTTCCAGCCCAATCGAGTTTAGAATCTACTTGTGTAAATCCACCTAAATGGTTAGATGTATACGAACGCACAGGTCTATAACGATCATCGTACAAAGTATAGCTGGTTTCTGCTGCATTTGAGTTGGCATTGTCCATCACCCTTACCCATGAACCGGTTGGTAAGCCTTTTACATTGGTAGCAATAGTCTGACCTTCCACTTGCGTTGGTACAGGATTTGGAGCATTTGGATAAGAATAATTATCATAATAATTTTTGGTTAAGATAAGGTCATCTCCAGCGAAAACGAAAGGATTACTTCCAGTGTTTATACTATTTTGTTTTGCGGCTCTTTCAGATGCCGTAACAGTCATTTGTTTCCAACCCGTTTGGATTACTCTTCCAAAAACATCATATTCCGTTATCATCCAGCCTACGATTGTTCCACCATCAGGTATAAAAGCAGGTCCGGTAGCTACAGGTCTGTCTAGTTTGTCATAAACAATAAATTCCCATTGTTTACCCGGTAGTTTCTTTTCTACTAATCGGTTGCGATGGTCGTATTTGTATTGATACCCTAAATTATCCAAATTAGCCTGACTGGCAATGCCTTCTGCTAGTGGTGGAATCACATAGGTAAGGTTACCAAATTGATCGTAAATGTAATAGGTTTCGTGTGGATTGCCATTATTAAAAGTACGTTTTAATACCACTTGTCCTTCTTTGTCTTTGTATTCTTCAGTGGTATTGTCCCTTGGATGAGTTTGTGTCGATTTCCAGTTTTCATCTTTGGTAATGGTTTTGTATAGTTGATTTTCGGCATAATACCCTAAGTCTTGAGGACTAATGGTGTATAAGCCTAAGGCAGCATTCCATGTCGCATTGGCTTTGTATAATTTTACAGCTCCATTTCCTGTTCCTATATTCGTTCCGTATTCAAATTTTATTTCTTTACCTTGTCCCATTGCCCAAGGATCACCTGGAGCAGCTTGTTTGAATACTCGGTTTAGTGGGGAAGCTTCTAGTTCTTTTTCGCTGTATGGATTGCCTGTAATATCAAAAGCAGGATTACCTGTTTTTGAAGGATCGAGTATGCCATAAAAATTCATTACTGAAGCTTGGGCAGTCGGATCGTAATTTAAATTAGACGTCGTGTTCACATAAGGCAGATATTCTTTGGTTTGTCTGCCAAATTCATCATATTCTATATGGGTTACAATGTCCTTTCCTGAATTCGATTGTTGGTGGGCTACTTGTTGAATAGGTCTTCCCAATCCATCAAAATAACTCACTTGTACAGTGGCAACACTTACATCAGGATCTGGAATCGGAGTTGCAGTGGGTTGTTTGTACGTAATGGTTTTCACCCAGTTTTGATCGGTACTTTGTCCTAAAGCAAGAAAGGGGATTAGGGTTAATAGGTATATTATTTTTTTCATAACTATATAGTTGTCTTTTTTGCATTCCCCTCCTTTGGAGGAGTGTCCATCGAGCGGGATGATTTATTTTATTTTTTTAACCTCATTTTTCAACCATTTTTCTTTTCTGTTATCGTTCCAAGAAAGAAAAATATTGAGCATGTAAATAGCATTATTTAATTACACCCATATTGGTCAATTATAAAGTTTTCTAATTCTTATAATGATACTTGTTTTCGCTTACTACCTTATCATCTTTGTCCGTTACAAATTCCAATCGGTTAAAAGGATCATAATGATATCGTACAAAATTCCCTTTAGAATCGGTCATAGTGCTTACACCTATAAGTGGTTTGTGTGTATAGGTGGTTATCATCGCATTGGGTAAAACTGTTCTCAAATTATTTAAAGCCGTTATTAAACTTGCCTCATCTGTTCCATTAGAAAGAGTTTGCAAATTAACTTCATATGGTTGCACTTGGGCATAGGTGGCATTTTCTATTTTAGCAATAGGCAACGTTTTGTTATAGCCCCAAATATAGGTGATGGGTTGTCCGCCTTCTTGCTGCACTTCTAGTGGATTACCTGTGGTGTTGTCTAGTGCATTGTATTTTATTCTGTCTTCCGCTGTTGCAGCTCCTTTGGCTGTTTTTATAATTTCAGGCGCTATTATACCATTGCCCCAGTCTCTATATTGGGTTTCTTGAGAAGAAAGGGCAACTCCATTTCTTTTTATTTCTGTTTTTAATGGAATAGCAATCATGTTTTTATCAATTAATGCTTGATTACTTTGTTCATGGGCATAAGAATATTTGGTTTCTAACGTTTCTTCTGGTGAACTGGTTATTATAGTTTGTGTTGTTTGTTGAAGATGATTAGGGCTATTATGTGAATTAATAATCGTATTTTCAACTTGGCCAACTAGATTGTTTGAAGTGTCATAAAAATAGTCTGTTGATGTTTTATTTTTTAAATAAAATCGGTAAGATATATTCTTGTATTCAACAATGTCAGCATTGTCCAATCTGTCGTAATAAGGGATTAAATCTCCTACATTTCTGCCATAACAAGGGTGATTTATATAAGAAGTAACATTGTTCGCTCCAGGCACAATGCAATGCCAACTCCCTACATATCTTATGTGATTATGATTTGTTGTACAGGTTTTTATAGGATATCTTGTTGTAACATCAGTCGAATTACACGTGTATACAGCTGGGCCTTCTAGGATTTCATCATATTTTTTTCGAGTAGCAAAGTTGATTAATTCAACAGTCTTAGTCTCGTCAAGAAAATAGTTGTTGGATTGTTTTTTTAATAGATAAAAATTACTTCCTTTTTTGGTATAACTTTTCGATTCAATTTCAAAGCCGTTATTCCATCCAAAATTAGTAAATGGAGCTCCAGAAATATCATCACTATTGTATATCGTTTTCCCAAAATAGTCTTTATTAATCATAAATTGTTTTTCTTCTGCTCCGTTTTCAAAATTATTGCCTCCATAACTGATGGTTACATAAGAATAATAGATGTTATTTCCATTAACATACATATTATTTAAAGAACTAGAAGAAACTACTAAATCAGAAAATTCTCGAAAGCCAATTGGTGCAGGTGATCCATCATTCATAACGGCCTCTCTCCATCTCATTATACTGGCATAAAATGGCTGTAGCCCAATTATACCAGAAGAAGTATTAAGCTCATTTAATTTAGAATAGTAATATCGTTTTGTATCAATTATCATATTATCATGATTATAGTCAATAATACTTTTTACTCTATTACCAGCCGCTATAACATTTATATTTTGATTAATTATTGTGTAGTCATCTTTATAATACTCAATAGAAGTATATCCTCTAGTACAATTAAAATTATTTTTTAATGAAACTGTATATGTCTTGTTTTCTTTGGCATAAAAATAACAATCTCCAAAATTTAAGTCAGTTGAATAGCCCACATCTATCATATCTCCCCATTGGTCATACTTAAATAATCGCACCTCTTCATTGTCTTCTACGCAAAATATACTAGTAAGTGTTTTATGTTTATTATTCCCCACATTAAGATCAGGATCACAATTATAAAACTCAGAGCTACCTGTTAATTTAACCCTATGGTCAAAATAAGTAAATATGTTTTGAGAAACAGTTTTATTTCTTTCATTACTATTTGAGTTAATATTTATTAACTGATTAAATAAATTTGTAGGAAGGACCTTTGTATTCTTTTTTAAATAATCATTAGATTCATATTCAATAGAAGAATAACCTTTTGTAGGATAAAAGATTTTTGATAATAAGCCTATTTTAGAATAAATAGGATTTATTTGTTGATTAGCATGATTATAATTAGTGTTTTCTAAACCATGAGAATTAACTTTTGGAATTAAATTCACGTTAGAAGTTATCCCATTAAAATAGCCCCATTCATCTCTTGCAAACGATAATCTTGCTGGAAAAGCATTAGGCTGTATATATTCAAAACTATATTTTTTGTTAGGATCATTTGAGATGATTTCTTGAAGAAAAAGACGTTCAGTATTTGTTGAAAGATAATTAAGGGATACTTTATTAATAACTTCGTTGTTTTTGTTTTCTTTACGTATCTCCTTAAGTACTGTATTAGGATCTTCAACGTTATATAATTCATTATTATAAGTAAAAAACAATTTCCCATACATTGGATTATTACTCTCAATACTTTCAATTCTTTTACCAATAACTCTAATATGATGAGAGTAAATAGGAGAATATGTTATCCCTTTTACATGAGGTTTTCCAACTGAATATTGAAAACTGGGATAGGATTTTGACAGCTGCTGACTTTGTGAGGCAACATAATAAGAAACATCATTAGAATAGTTAAGGTATATTTCAAGCCCATCAATTGTCTTTATTTTACTTAAATACCAAGCAGTATAATTTGTATTTGGCACTGAATGACCTCCTCCCGAAGTTCTTAACATAGTTTGTTCTTTTTCTTCGAAAAAATAAATTACGCCAAATGGGTCTGTTATTTTGAAGTTGTAAATATTGGGGGTTTCTTGACTTACTTGAACTTCAATTTTAAGATCCGATTGAGGTAAATGAACAATTGATCCATCAGTGTTGAAAACAAACTGTCCTGAATTTCCATTAAAACTATAGCTGAATAAATCTCTTTCAGAATCCATATATTCGTTTTCGCTTATAACATCCAGCGATTGCATGAAGAGTGGGTCTTGATAATTATTATTAGATATTATTGGAATAGAGAAATTTTCATTCTCATCTGGCTGATCTCTTATAACTCTATTTATAACACCACCACCAATTAAGTTCCAACCTAATCCTACTTTTGAATTAACATCATCAATCTTTATTCCATTAGAACTGTAAGATAGACTAAAGGGGATAGTAATACTTTTTGTTTTAAATTCTAGTAAGGGTATTTGTACATTGGGAGATCCTGTAAATAATCCTACTGGAATATTTCCGTAGTTTCCCAATGCATAAGCTTCAGGAGATGGAGGAATTATATTTGGCAGATAATCTTGTGGGTTAGGATCGTTTTGCCCAAACCCTAAAGCACTTATCAATACAATAGTTAGCAGTTTTGTTATTCTCATGGTGTATCGTTTTGTTTTCAATTCTTTATTTTTTAATCACCTTCACACTGCCGTGTTGGGTATTGGTTCTAATTTCTATAAGGTAAATCCCTTGTGGTAAAGTGCTAAGCTCCATAGGAATGGTTTTGTCTCCTGTAATTTCCATACTTTGCAAGCTTCTTCCATTTAAATCATACAGGGTAGCAGTTCCTTTTTTATATTCGAAGTTGACAATCACATTGGTAAAATGTATAGCCGGATTTGGCATGGCTTCTACCGTGATTCGTGCTTTTTCCTCTCGCTCTTTATCGCGTAGTTTTACCACCCAAAAATCATAGCCGCCTTTTACCGAATTTTTATCTCTAGAAACACTACCTTTTGATGTACCCGCTAACAAATAACCACCATCTCGGGTTTCAAGTAGTTTTTTCATCACTTCTTCACCCTTGCTTCCTACGGTTTGCGTCCAGATTTCTTCCCCTTTTGCATTGATTTTTAATGCAATATAATCGTTAATACCTTCTTTGTCCGATTGCAGGCTTTTCACTTTTGACTTTTGACTTTTCACTTGTGCTTCACTCTGTGCATAACCCCCTATTAAGTAGCTTCCATCCGGATTTTCTACAATAGAAGTTAAAATATCAATCTTCCCATAATTGTAGGTTTCTTGCCAATCGATATTCCCTGTTTTGTCTAGTTTTAACACCCAAAAATCAGTGCCTTCTTTGTTGGTTTTTGATTTGGAATTAGTAGCACCAGAATTAGAATTACCACCCACAATATAACCACCATCTGTAGTCTGAGATAGCGCAAATAAATGATCATCTTGATCGCCACCCAGAGTGCGTTGCCATTCTATTGTCCCTTCTTCATCTAGTTTTACAATCCAGTAATCACCTAGTCCAAAGTTGCTCTCGGTTTTATCCCCTGAAATAGGAGAATTAGAATAACCACCCAAAATATAACCACCATCTGTAGTTTGTGAAATACTTTTTAGTTCGTCTACATATTTACCCCCTAAGGTTTTTTGCCAAAGCACTTTTCCATCTTTGTCTAATTTCACTACCCAATAATCCAGATTCCCTCTACTATCTTCACTTTTACCATACACATCATCAACTCCCTTTTCATCTTTACCCGATTTATCTGAACTCGATGTACCTCCTAAGATATAACCACCATCTTTTGTAGGTGCAATACTCAAAAGACGCTCCATACCATTACCACCTATGGTTTTTTGCCACATTTCTTGTCCTTTAGCATTGAGTTTTATAACCCAAAAATCTTCTTGTCCTTTGCACACTTCCTTCTTATCGAGTCCTTTATCAGAAGCAGAAGTACCCCCTAAAATAAAGCCACCATCATGAGTAATAGCAATACTCTGCAATAAATCCACTTTATTACCTCCAAAACTTTTTTGCCAATCTAGATTCCCATGCTCATCCATTTTCCAAAGCCAATAATCCAAATCGCCCTTGTTTTTATCCTCTTTGTTCCCGTTTTTTCCCGAAATAGAACTTCCTGCTAAAATAAAGCCATAATCTGGCGTTGCAATAGCATCATACAGATATTCAGCATGTTTTCCTCCGTAAGATTTTTCCCAAAGAATGTCTTGGGCAAACACTAAGGGTGAGGCAATAGTCATTGCCAGCACACCTAATTTTAATTTTATATGCATAAGTGAATGGTTAATTAGCAAATTGTAAAAGTCAAAGCTAGTTTTTAAAAAGACACCGGTCAATACGTATAAATACGTATTTTTCAATGTTTTTTGTACGTATAAATACGTACTTTTTAACTGTTCTATACTTTTTATACGATTAATCGTATAAAAAAGTTACAAAGACCATGCCTTTTTTTTATCTTTTTTTTATCTTTTTTTTAATAACCTTATTCTTATAGAGTATCAAAAAGTAAAAAAGGTTGGGATGCGTATTTTCTTTTCTTAAAAATAGTTAGAAAAACACAATGAGGAATTATTTTTTTAAAGTAGTACACGAAATTCCAGAATTTCGTGTTGTTTTTATGTTGTGATTTTTTTTTCGTTTTGAAAAAAAGTTTACAACTTTTGTAATTTTATTTTGAAAGTGAAAAAAAAATCACAAGAGTAAATGGAGGGTTAAAAACTATATTTGTATAGTTAAAACAGGATTAATTTAATAACCTGTATAGTTGTTTTAGGACGAGTCAAAAACTTACTACTCCATATTAAAGGTTACTTAAAGGTTAGGATAAAGGGAGGATAGTGTATAGAAACAGTATGGAAGAGTAATAGTATTTAAAAAGACAACAAATTGTATTAACCAAATGAAGAATCGTTGTATAGAGTAAAATAAACAGATTAAGGAATTGTATTTGTATAGTTATTTTAGGACGAGTCAAAAACGAGTCAAAGACGGTGATACTCCCTATATACACCCTATCAACCCCGTATATACCCCTTATCAAAGTCGTAGTTGTGGTACCCCATGGCTTATTTTCTTTTGCGGTTTTTAGTAAAAAAACAAGAGTAGAAAGAAATGGAATAAGAAGAAAACTGTAATGAAATATCTTTTTAAATCAACTCATTTTTTAATAATCAATCATAACGACTCTTTGATTTAATAAAGGAAAAAGAGTTGAGTTTAAAACAAGCACAAGAGCCACCAAAAAAGAGGAATACTTTCAACCCAGAAACTAGTGTAGTATTTATTCCTCTTAGTAGAAGCAAAAAAAGAAAATAAGCAAATAATAATTGCAATTGAGAGTGTAGTTAATAAATTTTGAATTGTAATATCAGGTTTTGCAAAATCCAAAGACACAAAGATGAATGATAGCAAATAAGTTAAAATTTTGGTTTTATGCATTCCTAGTTGTTGTGGAATAGTTTTTAAATGCCAATGATCTACTTTTAAATCAATAATTTCAAAAATAAGCATTAATAAAATAATAAAAATAAAGCGTTGAATACATTTTAAAATTACAATAATGTTCCAATCATAGTCTGCATTAATAACAGGCAGAATAACAGTGACGCCTACCCATGCAATGGCAACTAAATAGATTTTTATACCACTCCAGTTGCGCATATTACCTCTGTTTGGAATAAAAGGTAAAGTATATAAAATAGTAATAAAGAGAGCAATAAATCCCACAAATTTCGTTTGAGAATGCAATTCTAAAAAGTAATAAAAAGCAGCAAAAAAGGAAAGGATACTCAGCACTATAATAGCTTTTAAACGGAAAGTAAGTTTTATTTTCTTTATGCGCGCTAATTCATCATATTTTATAAAATTATAACCCACAATAGTCCCAAAAAAACCAAAATGAGTAACAGCTTCATCATAAGGAATGTCTAATTTTAGAAAGGTAATTCTTATCAAAGCATATAGTGCTATAGCTACATGTAGGCTACTTTCAATATAAAAATCAACAAGGTTTTTAAAAATACGCATATAACAAAAATAAGGAATGTGTTAATAACAATGGCAATTAGTTCATAAAATCACAAAAATTAGCTTTTTAAAAAGAAAATATTACAAGATTAATAATTACTTTTGTTGCCCAATAACAACACACACAAATTATACCTATTTTTTAAGGATATGAGAACAGATGCATTCGCTTTGAGACATATAGGTCCTCGTGAAAATGACCTAGAAAAAATGTTTTCAACTGTAGGAGTTGAAAATATGGAACAACTTATTTATGAAACTATTCCAGACGATATTCGATTACAATCTAATTTAGATTTAGATACTGCTATGACAGAATATGAATATTTAAATCATATTCAAGAATTAGGAAAGAAAAATAAAGTATTTACCTCTTACATTGGACTAGGATATCACCCTACAATTGTACCTGCTGTTATTCAAAGAAATATTTTTGAAAACCCAGGATGGTACACTGCTTATACACCATATCAAGCAGAAATTGCACAAGGACGTTTAGAAGCCATTTTAAATTTTCAAACTACAGTTATTGAATTAACAGGAATGGAAATTGCAAACGCATCACTGTTGGACGAAAGTACAGCAGCAGCAGAGGCAATGGCTTTATTGTTTGATGTGCGTACACGTGATCAAAAGAAAAACAATGTTAATAAATTCTTCGTTTCAGAAGAAATATTACCACAAACACTATCATTATTACAAACACGTTCTACTCCTATAGGGGTTGAATTAGTTATAGGTAATCATGAAACATTTGACTTTTCAACAGACTTTTTTGGAGCTATTTTGCAATATCCAGGAAAATATGGACAAGTAAATGATTATACTGATTTTATTGCAAAAGCAAATGCTAACGATATTAAAGTAGGAGTTGCTGCCGATATTTTATCATTAGTAAAATTAACACCTCCTGGAGAAATGGGAGCTGCTGTAGTAGTAGGAACAACACAACGTTTTGGTATACCAATGGGTTATGGAGGCCCTCATGCTGCTTTCTTCGCTACAAAAGAAGAATACAAACGTAGTATGCCAGGAAGAATTATCGGAGTATCACAAGATGCAAATGGTAATCGTGCTTTGCGTATGGCATTACAAACACGTGAACAACATATTAAGCGTGAGAAAGCAACGTCAAATATTTGTACAGCTCAAGTATTACTAGCTGTTATGGCAGGTATGTATGCTGTCTATCACGGACCAAAAGGATTGAAATATATTGCTTCAAAAGTGCACGCTTCGGCCGTTACTGCTGCTGAAGCTTTAAACAAAATAGGAGTATATCAAACGAATACTTCTTTCTTTGATACAATTGTTGTAAAAGCAGACGCTGAAAAAGTAAGAACAATTGCAGAGAAAAATGAAGTAAACTTCTATTATATTGATAATGAAACAATATCAATATCTTTCAATGAGACAACTTCATTACAAGATATTAATAAAGTAATTGCCATTTTCGCAGAAGCTGTTGGCAAAGAAATAACTAAAGTAACAGCATTAACAACAGAAAATAATTTTCCGACTTTGCTAGAAAGAAAGTCAGAATTTTTGCAACATGAGGTTTTCAATAACCATCATTCTGAAAGTCAGTTAATGCGTTATATTAAAAAATTAGAACGTAAAGATTTATCGTTAAACCACTCTATGATTTCTTTAGGTTCTTGTACAATGAAGCTAAATGCTGCTGCTGAAATGTTACCATTGTCTATGGCAAACTGGAACAGTATTCACCCGTTTGCACCTATTGAGCAAGCAGAAGGATACCAAATTGTACTTAAAAAATTAGAACAACAATTAAACGTAATAACAGGTTTTCAAGGAACAACACTACAACCTAATTCTGGAGCACAAGGAGAATATGCAGGGCTAATGGCTATTAGAGCATATCATATTTCAAATGGAAATGCACACAGAAACGTTTGTTTAATTCCAGCTTCTGCACACGGAACAAACCCTGCTTCTGCTGCTATGGCAGGAATGAAGATTATTGTTACAAAAACAACTGAAAAAGGAAACATTGACGTTGAAGATTTAAGAGCAAAAGCAATAGAACATGCAGCTGATCTTTCTTGTCTAATGGTTACTTATCCATCAACACACGGTGTTTTTGAAAGTACAATAAAAGAAGTTACAAAAATTATTCACGATAATGGTGGGTTAGTATATATGGATGGAGCAAATATGAATGCTCAAGTAGGACTAACAAATCCAGCAACAATTGGTGCAGATGTTTGTCACTTAAACTTACATAAAACATTTGCTATTCCTCATGGTGGCGGTGGACCAGGTGTAGGACCTATTTGTGTAAACGATAAATTAGTACCGTTTTTACCATCAAATCCAATTATTAAAGTAGGAGGAGAGCAAGCTATTACAGCGATTTCTGCAGCTCCTTATGGTTCGGCATTAGTTTGTTTAATTTCTTATGGATACATTAGTATGCTAGGTTCTGAAGGATTAACAAATGCTACAAAACATGCTATTTTAAATGCAAATTATATGAAAGCACGCTTAGAAGAGCATTACCCTGTATTATATTCAGGAGAAATGGGACGTGCTGCTCATGAGATGATTTTAGATTGTCGCGGATTTAAAGTAAAAGGAATTGAAGTAACAGATATTGCAAAACGATTAATGGATTATGGATTTCATGCTCCTACTGTTTCTTTTCCAGTGGCAGGAACATTAATGATTGAACCAACAGAGAGTGAAGATATCGCAGAATTAGATCGTTTTTGTGATGCAATGATTTCTATTCGTAAAGAAATTGAAGCTGCTACAGCAGAAGAACCAAATAATGAATTGAAAAACGCACCTCATACATTAGCCATGTTAACAGCTAATACATGGGAATTACCATATTCAAGAGAAAAAGCGGCTTACCCATTAGAATATGTTGCTGAAAATAAATTTTGGCCAAGCGTACGTCGTGTAGATGATACGTATGGAGATAGAAACTTAGTTTGTAGTTGTGCTCCCATTGAAGCATATATATAATAAAGTAATTAGTTTTTAGAAACTAGTAAGTAATAAAAAGGCTTCGATTATAATTGAAGCCTTTTTCTATTTATTCCTGTTTATAGGAAGGAAGCTTGTAAGTATACTTTATTAAATAATAGATAAATTGGAGTTACTATCTTTGGTGGACAATTAATTAAGACGTTTAATCAAGGAAAATTGATCAATAAGACAATATCAAGGAGAAGCAAAGAGGAAGAAAAATTAATACAATTGCAAAAGAGTTAGCAGATGTAAAAATAGAACCTAACATATTTAAAAAAACAGTTGGCATCTTTTATTCATAAGTTTTCATTTTATTGATTAGAATTCATGAATCTTCGATTTCCAAGAACAACAAGTAAAATATAAATTTATCCAATCCTATAAAACTGAATTTTCAGTCGAGAAAATGTGTTTCGTTTTTTAAAGTAAGTAAAAGCAGCTATTGTAAATGACTTTCATTAATAGACCAATCAAAAACAAATCATTAATCTTTTACTCTGATAGAGGAACACAGCATGCTTGCGAAGAATTTGTATCAGAATTAAACAGATACAAATCCATAATAAGAAACAGGTCAAGAAAAAGGAATGGTTAGTAATGCTGTTGTAGAAAGCTTTTTCAAAGCATTAAAAGTAAGATTAATTTATCAATCTTTGATTCAAGCGATAGCGAACTAGCGAAGCAATATATCGAAACATCTTACAATACCAAAAGAAGGCACAAATAATTAAATAATTTAACTATTTTAGAGTATCAAAAAGAATGAACAACAATTAAAAAAGGCTAGCTTAAAGACTATAAAAAATTGTCCGCTTTTTTCTAGGAATTCTACATAAAATAATAGTGTTATTATTATAATTAAATATGTAGAAAATAGAATTAATTTTTAAGAAATAAATGAAATGAAAGATATAGAAACAAGAGAAGATTTGATACTCATTATGCGTAAATTTTATGATAAATTACTAGCAGATGATGCAATTAATTTTTTCTTTACCAAAATAACAGATACAGATAAACATTTAGAAGAACATTTTGAAATTTTAGCTACCTTTTGGGAGCAAGCTTTATTTTTAAAAGGAGGATATAAAAATAATATGTTTCAAATCCATAAAAATGTACACGAAAAAGCAGCATTTACTAAAACACATTTTGATATCTGGTTACAATATTTATACTCTACTATTGATGCTTATTTTGAAGGGAAATATGCTGAGCAAATGAAAACACAAGCTCTAAGTATGGCAACAGTATTGCAAATAAAGTTTTCTCAATAAATAAAGAAATAATAAAGAAAAAACCATTTTAAGAGAAATAATTTGATTATTTCGCAATAACTTTAAATATTAAGAGATGTTTATAGAGTAGTTAAAAAAATAGTAATAAATTCGTTTTAGAAACCCAATGCTATGAATATAAAAATAACAGGTTCTGGAAGTTATATTCCAACACAAATTGTATCTAATATAGATTTTGCAAAACACGTTTTTTTGAATGATGATGGAACACCTTTTCCACATCCAAATGATGTTGTTGCGGAAAAGTTTCTTGAAATTACAGGAATAAAAGAAAGACGATATGTTACAGACGAATTAAATACTTCGGATATTGCTACAATAGCAGCAAAAAAAGCAATTGAAAAAGCGAATATAGACCCAGAAACATTAGATTATATCATTTTTGCTCATAATTTTGGAAATGTAAAAAAGGGAGCAATTCAAACAGATATTTTACCGAGTTTAGCAACACGTGTAAAGTTTAATCTTAAAATAAAGAACCCTAAGTGCGTGGCTTATGATATGCTGTTTGGGTGTCCAGGTTGGATAGAAGGAGTAATACAGGCTCAAGCATTTATTAGAGCAGGAATGGCAAAAAAATGCTTGGTTATAGGAGCAGAAACGCTATCACGAGTAGTAGATATTCACGATAGAGACTCTATGATTTATTCTGATGGAGCAGGAGCCACTATAATTGAAGCTACAAATGATGAAGGTGGAATTTTAGCTCATGAAACAGCTACATTCGCTTATGACGAAGCTTTCTATTTGTTTTTTGGAAATTCATTTAATGAAACTCACGATCCAAACGTTCGTTATATAAAAATGCATGGACGAAAAATTTATGAGTTTGCTTTATTAAATGTTCCAAAAGCAATGAAAGAATGTTTAGATAAAAGCGGAATTGATATTGAAGATGTCAAAAAAATACTCATTCATCAAGCTAATGAGAAAATGGATGAAGCTATTATTCAACGTTTCTATAAACTATATAAAAAACCAGTTCCAGAAGAAATTATGCCTATGAGCATTCATCGATTAGGAAATAGTAGCGTAGCAACAGTGCCAACACTTTTTGATTTATTAACTAAAGGAGAAATAGAAAATCATCAATTAAACAAAGGAGATGTTATTCTTTTTGCATCTGTTGGTGCAGGAATGAATATCAATGCAATTGTATATAGAATGTAATTTTTTTATTTAAAAGTTTAAGGTTTAAAGTTTAAAGGTTAATTTTACGCAAGTTTCAAATTTTAAACTTTTTCATGTACGAAAAAACATTTCCAAATAAACGCTTTAAAATAACTTTAGAGTTTCTTAAAAAGCACGTTTCAACTTCAGAGACAATTTTAGATTTAGGAGTTTCAAATCCATTTTCAAAGATAATGGAAGAAAACAGCTATACCGTTATTAATACTAAAGGAGAAGATATAGATAAAGATCAAAGTAGCCTTGTAAACGAAAATTATGAAGTGTTTACTGCATTTGAAATTTTTGAACATTTATTAAATCCATATACCGTTTTGGAAAATGTAAAATGTGATAAAATTTTAATATCAATTCCTATGCGTTTATGGTTTTCATCAGCCTATAGAAGCAAAACAGACAAATGGGACAGACATTATCATGAGTTTGAAGATTGGCAATTAGATTGGCTATTAGAAAAAACAGGATTTAAGATTTTAGATAGTATCAAGTTTACACATCCTGTAAAGAAATTAGGCTTCAGACCATTACTTCGTTATTTTACGAATAGATACTATTTGGTTTATGCAGAAAAAGTGAAAAATAATTAGTCAATAGTGATTAAACAATGAATTACTACATTATTATTCCAGCTCACAACGAAGCACAATTTATAAGTTTGACTTTAGATTCTTTAATAAGTCAAACAGTTTTGCCTAGTAAAATTATTGTTGTTGATGATAATTCTACAGATACAACGGCTGAAATAGTAAAAACATTTATAGAAAAACATTCATTTATCTCATTAGTAGAAAGAAAATCAAATGCTATTCATTTGCCAGGAAGTAAGGTTATTCAAGCTTTTCATGAAGGCGAAAAACATATTGATGAAAATTACGATATTATCGTAAAAGTAGATGCCGATTTGATTTTTCCAATAAATTATTTTGAAACTATCATTACACATTTTAAATCTGATGATGCTATCGGAATGGTTGGCGGTTTTGCCTATATTGAGAAAAATGGAGAATGGATTTTAGAAAACTTAACCGATAAAGATCATATTCGCGGAGCTTTTAAAGCCTATAGAAAAGCAACATTTAAGCAAATTGGTGGTTTAAAACCAGCTATGGGTTGGGATACAGTGGATGAATTACTTTGTAAATTTTATAATTGGAAAGTAATAACAAACGAATCATTACACGTAAAGCACTTAAAACCAACAGGAGCAAATTATAATAAAACAGCTCGATACAAACAAGGTGAAGCTTTTTATAGTTTGGGTTATGGTTTTATTATTACAGCAATTGCATCACTAAAATTAGCGATAAAAAAGAAGAAACCTTTATTGTTTATCGATTATATTCAAGGTTTTTTAAAGGCCAAGTTTTCTAAGAAAGAGCTATTCGTTACTAAAGAACAAGCTATCTTTATCAGGAATTATCGTTGGAAAAAGATCAAAGAAAAGTTGTTTTAATTATTGAAATTTATGAAAAAATTGAGATTACTTACTATTGTAATATTGTTTTTAACTTTAAAAGTTAATGCTCAAATACCGAATGAAAAAGGTTTTGAATTTTACAAAGAACAATTTTTTCAATTACAAAATAAACCTGATAGTGCATTATTGTATGTAAATAAAATATTTCAATCAAAAAACGATATTGATTTAGCATTTGCTTATACTACAAAGAAATATATTTTAACAGTAACAGGAGCTGAGTTTGATATAACCTCATTTGATGAAAAAATAAAAGAATATTTAGGCAAGATTGTAATTAAAAAGGAAAATTATAAAGATTTAGCTAGCATATATATACTCTTAGGTCATATTGATAAAAATAATGGTAAACTTGATGAGTCCATAAAGAAGTATGTAAAAGCAAAAGAATACGCCTTGTTAAATGACGACACTTTTCAATTAGCAAAAATTAAAATTAATATTGCAATGAACCTAGGTGCAATAAATTTGTTAGATGAAGCAATAAAAGAAATTAAAGAAATAAGAGTATTATTAGAAAAAATTCATGATGTTAACAATTATAGTTTTATTGATAAATACATAACAAACACATTAGGATCTATTTATTTTAGAAAGTTAAATCAAGATTCTAAGACTAATACAAAATATTGTGATTCTGCAATTACAGAGTTTAATAAAATTATATCAAAGACGAATGAAAAACAATATTTAGCACCAGCTAATTATTATTTAGGACTTCTATATAATCATAAAAAAGAGTTTGATATAGCAAATGAATATTCTGTTACAGCAATTACCCTTTATGAAGAACTAAATTTCAAACAATTATTGTTGAATGCAAAGTTTAATTATTACTACAATAATTATCAAAAAGGAGATTATAAAATTGCAAAAAAAGGGTTTTTAGAGTTTGTAAATAATCATTCAGATTCGGATACTTTGGTAGATTTTAACTATTTACTATCACATAAATATTTATCTAAGATTTATATTAAAGAAAATAACGCAGATTCGGTTAATCACTACTATGATAATTTTTTATTCTTATATGAAAAAATAACAGACGAAGAAAAAAAACAATTTGCAGAAGCATATAGAACACTTGAAAATACCGATCTAAAAGAAGAAGTAGGCTTAATTAAAAAAGAGAATATCAATCTTAAATCTGATAAAACTATAATTACATTAATACTTGGTTTAACAATATTTATTATCTTGATTGTTTTCTATTTATTCATTTTAAAAAAGAAGAAACAAAATAAAAAACTACTTGAAATTATAGAGAATTACAATAAAAAAGAACTTGAAAATAACACCATTTCTAACGCTGTTCTTATAAATGATGATATTGAATTAAAAATAATTGAAGGATTAGATAAAATTGAAAAAACGAAATATTTTCTAGATAAAAATTTCAATCTTCATAATGCAGCTAAAAAAATAAATACAAACACTACTTACCTTTCAAATTTTATAAATAATTATAAAAAAATGAGTTTTAATGATTATACAAATACCTTACGAGTGGATTATATTGTTAAAATTTTAATTGAAGATAAAAAAATTAGAAACTATACTACACAAGCACTTGCTGAAATGTTAGGGTATAAAAATGGAGCTTCTTTTTCTAGAATATTTAAAGAGAAAACGGGTGTCACCCCGATTCTCTTTATTAATAAATTAAACGAAAAATAGTTTAGAAAATACAATTTCCAGACATGGCTGGGTTTTCATACATTTCAACACAGTTTTTCCATAGTAAATATACCATTTCATAGTTTGGTTGATTTGGGCTTGGTTCAGTTCCACATGGACCAACTAATCCATCAGGGTTTCCTCCATTTTTCCCACTAGCACCTTCAATCTCTATTGAATTTATATTCATTAATTCATTCTTACTTAATTTTTCAAACTTTAGTTGATTAATAGACTTTTTCATTTTTTTCATTTTAAGATTAAGTTCAAATTTAAAGCAAAATAGTGTTTTAAGATAATTTTGCTGGTTGATATAGAGTGTTTAGTTTTTAAACGTGTTAAGTCGTTGATTTTTAGTTAATTGATTTGTTTTTAAAAGTGTATTATTTATAAATAATACTATATAGATTTATAAATAGTATAAAAGACCAATTGTAAAACGGTTTAATTCCTTTAATATTTGCCAAAGAATTCTTGCAAGTTTCTAAGAAAAATAATTTTAACCATTTAATTTTTATATTATGAAAAAATCAATTTTAAGTTTAAACAATGTAGAAGAGTTAACAGCTCAAAATAA